>JAEZIV010000195.1 GCA_023436515.1 Bacillota bacterium | reverse complement strand
CTTCCCTTTGCAAGCATTCCACCCTTCTGCTTGATAATATATCTGAAATCCCTCTTGATATGATCGTTGCACAAAACCACTGCCTCACCAAATAGGGCACCAAGCTTGGTTCCTCCAATATAGAAGGCATCGCAAAGCTCCGCCAAGGCAGGAAGGTCAAGATCATTACCGGGAGCACATAGAGCATAGCCCAAACGAGCTCCGTCAACATAAAGCAGTAACTCCTTCCTTCTGCATACCTCACTTATGGCTGACAGCTCGGCTTTGCTATATATGGTGCCTAGTTCGGTAGGGTTTGATAAATACACCAGTTTTGGCTGAACAATATGCTCCATGCTTTCGTCATTAACATGGGACTCATAGCAGAGCTCTATAGCCTGAGCTGTCAGCTTGCCATCGACTGCAGGCAGTGCCAGAATTTTATGCCCGGTTGCTTCTATGGCTCCCGATTCATGTGTATTTATATGCCCCATTTCAGCAGATATAACACCCTGATGGGGCCTTAACGCTGCCGATATTACTGTCAGATTAGCTTGGGTCCCTCCTACCAGGAAGTGTACATCAATATCGTCCCGTCGGCATTTTTCTTTTATGAGCCTGGACGCCCTTTGGCAATGAGGGTCAACGCCGTAGCCGGCTGTCTGTTCCATATTAGTTTCAATCAACTTTTGGAGTACCTTTGGATGAGCACCCTCACTGTAATCACAGTTAAAACGTAGCATTAAATCTCTTCTCTCTATAAATATTCTGTTACAAGTAGTTATCTTTTTCCCCATTGCTCCATTAAGCTGTCAAAAATCTCTGCACAGGCAATGCTGTCCTTATGAGAAATAATACTACTCTCTATTTGTCCCTTCAGGTATAAATCCCTGAAATGCTCAACCTGATAAGCAAATCCGTCCTCAAATTCTATTTCAAAGGATTCCACGAGATTATTTGAGTTATCAAAAAGCTCACATTTCTTTGAGCCAAGAAAACTATATACCACTAAATTCCCTTCAGTTCCATATACTCTTGCGTCCATGCTGGTATTGGCAGTAATTCCGCAGCTGAGGGAAGCAAGAGCGCCGCTTTCGAAGCTCATATTTATAACAGCAAAGTCATCAACGCCTGTCTTACTGAAGGTCGCTAATCCGCTGACCTGTGAAGGTGTTTCGTCTAATATGCCTGTAGCAAATTCAATGGGGTATACACCTGCGTCATATAGACTTCCGCCTGCTGCCTTTGGATCATAGAGCCTGTTCTCGGGGTCATAAGGAAAGTTGAAGCAGAAGGATGCATTTACAAGCTTGACCTGTCCGATTTTTCCATTAGCAACCCATTCTCTCGCCTTTCTGAAGGTGGGGATGAATCTGGACCACATGGCTTCCATCAAAAGAACCTTCTTTTCCTTTGACAGTCTTGCAAGCTCCTCTGCGTCGCTTTTATTTAGTACCAATGGCTTTTCGCAGATAACACCCTTTCCATTCTCAAGGCATTCCCTGGCGATCTCAAAGTGCACATTGTGTGTTGCGGCGATGTATATGACATCGACCTCTTCATCCTGTATAAGCTGACTATAGCTGTCGTAATACTTTTTAGCTCCATGTTTTTCTGCAAAGGCCTTTGACCTTGACATATCTCGAGCTGCCACAGCTGTCAGTTCCACACCCTCGACCTTATTTAATACTGTAGCAAACCGGGCTGCTATTATACCCAACCCTATTATTCCGAATCTTACCTTCATTGTATGGCCTCCATTCTCCTGCTTTTATAATAAATACACCATATAATATACCCACATACTCAGGCAGTGTAAACTTTTTTAATGTATAAATCAGCTGTTTTTAACCTACCTCTAAATTAAATGCAATGAAAATGATTATCCCTGACCTTTGGTTTAGTGCTTATAGCTTACCTGAATTTGTGTATATAGGCAGCTCAATATCTATTATGAGGGTTATGATTTTCCAGCTTGGCCTTAACGTCTCCCCCCATTTGTTCGGTCCCCTTGGGTTTTGTGTTTCAGTTATAATGAGCTTTTGTGAAAAAGTATTACTCAGCTCTGTAAATTTTTATGTCCACTCCTGCTTCAGTGGGCCAGCCCTCACCAATTAGTAACGAGTGGTTTAAGAAATCCAAGGCTTTGCTATTGGTATTTATTTTGGGATAAGTGCGGAATAAGTATTCTTTTTCTTCCTTATTAATATTCCCGTTATTCTCAATAAATATCTTGCAGGGCTCTCCCGTGAAATCCCTTCCCTCAAGTATATATCTTGCTGAGAGTGTATGCCTGTCCCCAAATCGTCCTATTATCTGGGTGTCTACGCCTCCTGGAAGCACTTCACCACTAAAGTATTTTCCCGTAACACTGCCTGAGAAACAAATCATTACAACGGTATCGCAGTTATCACCCTTTAATTCAACTGCACTATCTATCCTTACATGAACTGTTAATACCTCTTCAAAATTCATCATAAGCTCACCTCTGTTTATATTAGTTAATTATAGTTTTACCGCTTATCATGCCGTTTCAGGTTGCTGGACAGAAATTGTTCAGTTATATTAAGTACTTGTGGGTTCCACACCCCTGTACCATGATCTGCGCCAGACACCTTATAAAATAACACATTTTGTCCGTGATCTCTTAGGGCTTTATACATTTCAATACTTTGATTAATATGTACAATTTTATCGCTGTCACCGTGAATAATTAAAAAGGGAGGTAGTTTTTTATCCAAATCCTGGTGAAGGGGACTTGCCTTTTTAGCCAATTCAATATTATCCTTCACTCTTCCCCCGATAAATAAGCCTTCCGGGGAATCGGCAGCATCATGATCAAGAATATCGTTGTATTTACCTAAGGTCAACAAATCAGATACTCCATAATAATCTACAACCGCAGCTACCTCATCCGACTCCTCACTGTATAGTCCATTATCATACTCACCCATTGTAAGTCCTGCCATCAGGGAAAGGTGTCCACCTGACGAGTCTCCCCATACAGCAACATTGTTTATATCAACACCATAGCTTTCAGCATTCTTTCTCATGTAGCGTATAGCACACTTTACATCCTCAACGGCAGCAGGAAATTGTGCTATATCAGTATCTCTTATCTCAACACTTGCTATTACGTATCCTTTAGCAGCAACATGGGATAGATTTGGAATAGCGGCATATAAATCCTGCTTTCTCCACGCCGAACCCTGAATGTATACTATCAAAGGAAACCTATGGCCCTGCTGCTCAGGCTTAATGATCTGCAATTTTCTTTCAATCTCTCCATAACATGCATACACAACGTCATGCTTATAAGAACATGAATAGTATTTGCCTCCTTCAGAAAACTCGCCAAAGAGCACCTGGGTACCCTCGGGCATTTCATTTGCCGCAATAGCCGCCGCTTTTTTATCCATTTTAACATCCCTTTCTTTAACCAACATAAATATTAAGTTAATTATATTCTTTATCTGATTACATTTCATCTGTATCTTTAATTTTTTGTTATATAAAGCTGTTTTTTATCAATAATTTTTCTTGTAGTAATACTGCCCCAAAAGCTTATTCCCAGTGCCATAACAGTTGTACAAATCACAAACAGCAGGTATGGTAAAATACTTCCGTTATTATACTCTGGATATATCAATAGAACCTTATATAGTAAGTTCCCTGTAAAATGCCACATAGTTGCAGGAATTATGTTACCCTTTGCTTTTATAGTAATCCAATAATACCCAAAGCTTTCCACAATACAGCCAAGGATGAAAAGGATTATTGGTGCTGTCATCATCCCTGATAGGAAAAAGTGGTAATGCCATAATGCCCAAATAAGGCCAACTATTATGGGCGTAAAAAAATGGCCGAAAAAGATATTTACTCTCTCCTGCAAAAAGCCTCTCCAGCCAGCCTCTTCTGCAATTAAGGCCCACATTACTACAATGGCCTCTGTAATACCTATCCTACTAAAAAACGTATTCTGCTCTAATATGAAATAGGCTGAAGTCTTGGCTGCAGCTAAAACGGTCATTGGTAAGATTATTGCTAACAATAAATAGCTTAATTTAAATTTATTTAGGTAGCATTTCCTTAAGAATAAGCTTAACTCCTTTTTGCCTCCCGTCACAGCTATTACAATTAAGGCTGATAGTGTAGGAGTCATTGCTTGAATACCATATAGTACAAAGCTTATGGTGTCTGACCGGAAAAAGTAAAAATTTCTTCCCAGGATAAGGCATATTCCAGGTAAAAGAAAAGCTAAAACAAGAAAAATAACAATATCTTTTTTAATTTTACTTTTAATGCATATTCCCCCTTGCCTTAGATTCTGTTACCAATATATACTATATATGAAATTATAATATAATTGCCGGCACAAAACCATTATCAGTTGTCAACTCACATGACTTGTTACTATCTGATAAAAATCATTTTTGTATAAAAAATGTGGAAATCTCCTGAAATAAAAATAGCCTGTCAGCTCTATAGTACAAAGACCCTTTAATACTCAGTAAAGTCCTAAAGGGTCTTATACTACATGTTGGTACAGGCTTATTGCAGGCTTATTGATTTAATTCGATAGCGGTAAACACCAGAGGGAGTATTGACAGTTACTGTATCACCCTCTTTTTTACACAATAGAGCTTTTCCCACCGGCGACAGAATAGTAACGCAGTTGTTGGCCTTGGTATTATTTTCCGGTGAAATCAGCCTGTAATTAAATGTTTCTTTTTCTTCTACGTCCTCAACCTCCACTACACTGTTCAGGCAGACAAATGGAAATTTATTAACTGAATTGTCGGAGAGGGAAACCCTCTTTACAACCTCGTCCAATGCACTTATATAGCCATCAATAAGTTCTACAAACTCATCCCTCTGTCTGCTGTAATCGGGGAAATACATATTAATAATATTCTTACTCCGTGCCTCAAAATCAACCAGATGGGCAAGTAAGCTTTCATAAGCTTCCATGGTAAGCGCCAGTTTTTGTTGCATGAAACAACCTCCATTCCACAAGTAATTAAATGGTATTTATCCTAATAAAAAGGAATGGTACTTTGCCCCAAGGCAAAGCACCATTATGTAATATCATACCATGTCTGTTTATGCTATGTCAAAACCCTAATTATCCAATAATCCCGTTCGTAAAGCCTAAGCCCTGGTTGTCTTTTAAATGTATATCTTCACTATTGCTTCCTCAATTACTGCTTCCTCAATTACTTTTCTTCACCACGCATATTGTACCACCTGTATATCCACAAACTGGCCGATATAATCCTTAGGAAAAATACTATCAGCATTGTCTTATGCAAGGCTTGTAAATTCCCCCCCAGCCAGGTGTATATCGTTACCCCGACCAAAGGCATTACAGCGTTGGACAATGTTATAAATAGTGTGTATATTGATATACTTAAGGTTTTAATGTTCTCAGGCACCACCTGAAGAAGACATTGAATCATATTCAGCGGTACTGTTGCAAAAGCCACACCTGACAAGGTACCCAGTACCAGCAGCAGAGTCGGACCTATTGACTGAGGCACGCTTGTGCTAATTATCATAATTAAGGGAGCTGCGGTCAAGCCTATACTTCCCGCAATTATGCCAAAACGTACACCATACTTCTCGTTGACCCGGCTCCAAAACCCGATGGTTGCCAATTGAACAAGAGCCCCTCCTATTCCTACATAGCTTAGCCATGCCTCGTTCATTTTAAGATAACGCACCTGTCCTAAAAAATACAGGGTCCAATCTATTTGCCAGGACATATAGAAAAACATCGCAATACTTACAAACACAAGAAATCTTTTATTCTTTACTATTTCAATAAGAACAGGCTTAAAATCACTAAATTTTAGCTTTGTACCAACACCTGTTGTGGATTATCAAGTAATGTGTCAAAAACTAATGCCTCGGAAAACCACGGACAACTACGGTATAGTGCGGAATACACGAATTCTACCACAGACACAAATGGAATTTGTCAAATCAAATAAGAAATTTATATTATAACGGCTGCAATACTTATATATTACGTATTTGAGCCGTTTTTTATGTTTTTAAGTATAACGATATTTTTAAATATACGACTGGAAAATATATTTCGTTATAACAATGAGTTACAAGCTGTTAAAAATCACGATAAACGTTATTTTACTTTTTAATCTGTGTTATAATAAATACTTGAAAGGCTAATAAATACTAGTGTAACGGGAGTAACAATAAAATGTAACATCATGTAACGATTATTATTTGAACCAAATTGAAGTTATTTATAAGTTTATAAAAATTAAAGTGCTCAAGAGCCATATATAATAGGAGTTTCAGCGGTAAAGCTAATAACTATATTCATAAATGGCCAAGGCACTTTTATTTTAATTAAATTACCAGAAGCAATGTGACAAAAGTTTAAATCTTTGTATTGTTGTCACATTGCCCAATTATCAACGGTTCCAGGGTGATTTTGCATCTTAAAATATATGCGAAGCAAAGTGACATTATTTTTTGAGTTTTATTCGCTAAAACGTACTGGGGCTGATTAGTAAAATTACTTATTAATAACGATACTAAAACCTATCAAATCGACTCAAAAAATAAGCCGGAATTAGCCAATCTTATATTGAGCGACTGCGGCTTCTTCGTCTTGCGCTGAAGTAAATGATGTTTGTTTCTTTTTACTTTTACCTTTTAGGTCATTTTTTAATTTCATAATAGCAATTATTTCTTCTTTATCGTTTTCATCCAAATCCCTAAAAATATCAATTAACTCCTTTTCGTCACTAGATAAGTTAGTACCTTGTATAGGAGTATCTTCTACTGGATCATCTGAAGTATCAATCTCAGGGATGAAAATTTTTGTTATACTTAATAAATCCTTTTGTACAGTTTTAATATAGTTATAAACCTTCTCTTTAGAAAGTTTGACATCGTTAATCACTCCTATGTATCTATTCATTTCACAGATCATTCCTGCAATTGATTCATAATATATAAAGTATTCCTCTTTTTTAAGCATAGGAATACTTAAAATTGAATAGATTTCCTCTAAAGCAGTTAATATTTCTATACGTTCAGCTTCATCCAGAAATTGTACTTTATCCAACAACGCAAGCTGTCTTTCTGCTAGAGCTGCACTCATAAAATTGATTTCATTTTCAAACAACTCTTTTTTATTTTTAAGTAAAGTATTATATTTTTCTCCAGTCCCAGTTTGAAGCCACAATTTATTTACACTGAATTCTTCAAGCAAATTCTTTTCTACAGCATCAGTAAGGCTTCTTTCATTTCTTTCTAGCAAAGATAGAGCAGATTTTTTTAAGCCTATTTTTTCACCAAATTTATCTTGTTTTAAATTGTGATCAAGTCTTATTTCTTTAATTCTTTCACCAATAGTATTCATATTTTTAAACACTCCTAGTTTGCAGAGCAAATTTTATTTTTGCGAAAATAGTTTGCTCTGCAAATATATATATTGACAAGTTTGCACTGCAAACTTATAATGTTATTAGATAGTAAAAAGTATCATATCAAATATATCACGCAGACGTGATTCTATGCACTACAAAACTGATGTTCGGTTTTATAAAAACATATCAACAAACCACATCAAAAGCAGTAGAAACGCTCCTTCCAGAGTAGGCGTTTAGATGGAAATAAATTGAAAAAGAGTTTTCGACAAAATATTTACTAGCTTTCCGGTAAAGCTGAAATATACCGAGGGCATCCAACACTGGAGCAATGTCTATAAAGTACTTTGACAAGTGAATAGTGATAGAGTTGAAATTACTCTGCTGATATTAGAACTGTATGAAGAAACGGAGATAAAACATGCTATCAAATGAAATCAGAGAAATGGTTAAAGAGGATATAGCTTTTAATCATAACGGTCGCGCAACTTTTTCTCAGGTCAAGCAGGTTATAAGAATATGTCAAGTTGTGTATGCAAGAGCAACAAAGGATTTAGAGGAATAATGAGGATCATATTTTAAATCTATTATGATATCTGGTTTACGAACTTCTCTTCCAGAAAACCGATCATAAGTATCAAATACGCTCCCATCTGACAGGCGTATGCATAAATATATTAGTCATCTGATACGAGGAGGTAAACGAATGAAGAGTAAAAACAAGCTAAAAAGAAGTAACAAATTTGGTGTAAAGGTTAGAATTAGGCTTATTGAGCTTGGGATGACACAGTCTGAATTGGCTGAAATGGTAGGTACCAGTCAAAGATACATGAATCATTTGATTTGTGGATATAGAAATCCAAGTGACAAATATATTGAGGAAATAGAAAAGGCTCTCAAAATTAGTTTGAATGACTATAAAAGGTCAGCATAAGAAGCGGAGGATTCTCAAATGACAAAGAATGACGATGTAAAAGTCCTTCTACTTGAGGAATACAAAGAAGGATTTAAAGAAATAAGCAATATGGTTGATCAGTTTGAACAACTCTCACTTGAGACCCAAACCATATTTATAAAAGAAAGAATTAATTTTTTGCAAGAGCAATTACAGGAGCTTCAGGTAAAGAAAAATGATTTTACTACAGAAATGCGAAAAATAGTCGCACAACTGAACAGCAGATTTAAAGCTTACTCGGACAATGAAAAAATACTTACAGGTCAAATTGATGAAAGTAAATCTTTTCTTGAATTAGTCAATAGTAGGGTTCAAGCAGTTCAGGACACAAAAGGAGCTGAAATTGCTGATGCTAAAAGGTAGGTGCAAAAATGAAAAAGTGGCAAAACCGGAGATAATGTTAACGGCACCAAACTCCAAGTAAAGCCACTTATAAAACATTTCACTTAGATTGTATCACAAAAGAAAATACTGCAAAAGGAGGTAATGAAAATTGTCAGAGTCTTTTGTAACTTTAGAGATTGCAGCTGCTTTGGAAGGAATGAGTTATAACTCATTTATTGTTAAAAAGAACCGTAATCCAGAACAATTTAAACTAAAAACCGAAAAGTCTGAAACAGGTGGAAAAGACAGAGTTTTAGTATCCTTATCCTCTCTTTCCTCCAAAGCTATAAGGACATACCAGTTTAAGCAGGATATTGAATTAAAGAACTTTATTGACGATGTTGAATCCTCTGACGGTGATGATGAAGAAGCTTGGTATGTAGGAGTAGATTTAAATAAATATATGAAGGCCAATTCTGAAAAGTTCTATAAAAACGTTGAGTTGGCTAATCGAATAAAAGAATACCTTTCATATAAGGGTGACGATAAGACTCAGTATACGGAGGTATTTGCAGAAAAACTTCAAATGAGTGGAAGAAACTTCAGGCGAAAAGTAGACAAATACCTGGAGGGATGTGCCTGGTCACTTGAAATGGAAGAAAGTGATGGTAAAAATTACGATTACTATAAAGTTCTTGCCATCTGCCCTCGACCCAGAGAACGCAAACATATAGCTTTAACTGAAGAAATGAAAGCTGCTATTGAAAATATTTGGTTTGATAAGAATTTTGCAGCTAATCACCGGAAGCAAACTAAGCTATATGTGATATTCCAAAAGTATGCTGAAGCCAAAGGGTGGCCGTTGATACCAAGTTATCCTACAGTCAATCGTTATATTAATGAAATAACTGGCAAATACAGTAATGAAAGGTTTTTAGCTGATCAGGGACTTAGGGAATTTAAGCGTACAAAAATGATAAAGCAGAAAAGAAACATTAGCATGCTGCAAGTAATGGAGCTTGTTCAGGGTGACGCACATACATTTGACTGTTGGGTTAAGATTACCAGGCCAAACGGACATACTACAGCAATAAAACCTTACTTAACTGGATTAATTGATACCAGAAGCCGAACCATTGTTGGATGGGCAATATGTGAAGTACCAAATTCTGATGTAATAAAACAGTGTCTTATGCACATGATGTACCCTAAAAAGAATAATCCGGTCTCAGGAGTTCCAAGAGTTATTTTGATTGATAACGGTAAAGATTGGACTTCTCAAACTCTTACAGGAAGAAACCGCAAAGATAGGGTGAGCCTGGACGGAGAAATCAAAGGTTTTTTTAAAAGCATCGGTATTCAAGACGATATGCGTTCTCTTCCCTATCAGGCTTGGACTAAAGCTCAGATAGAAAGATTTTTTGGAACCGTTTGTGATGATTTTACTTCATCATTTGATAGCTATACCGGTACACTAACAGGATCAAAGACTATCGGCAAAATAAAGAAGGACATAAAAGGAATGCTTTTGAATGATGAACTTCTTTCAATTGAACAATTTGCTGCGAAGTTTGATTCTTGGCTTAATGATGTATACCACAAGAGAAGTCATAAAGGTTTGAGAGAACAAAAGGAAGCAAACCCAAGACCAATTAATGTATTCATGGAGGCTGACAGGTACTTTAAAGCAGCACCACCTATTGAGTATACAAGGGTTCTTTTGATGAAGTATGAAGAAAGGACGGTTTACTCAGTCGGTATAAAAATGGACAATGGTTACTATCAAAATGAGGTTCTTGGAGCGTATATCGGTAAAAAAGTTGATATCAGATTTAACCCGAAAGAACCGGATATATTGCACGTCTATGATAAGGTTGACGGAAGCAAGATTTGCGAAGCTGTATTCTACGAAGGTCTTAATCCACTCGCTGGTAGAGATGATGAGCAGCTTTCACTTCACATGCAACGGCAAAAAAGACAGATTAGGACTACAAAAGAAAACCTTACTTACCTTCAGACCCCTTACGAAGAAAGAATTACTCCAATTTCTACAAAGGTCGCAAAAGCCGATCGTAAGGTTATACTTCCTGAATTGGTTGAAGCAAAGCAGAAAGTAACAAGTATTCCAGATGACAGACAGTATAAGCAAGAAATTAAATCCAAAAAAAGTAAAGCTAAAGCCGATTGCAATGAGTTTTTTGACAAACAATTTGAGAAAGCAATGGCTAAATTAGGTTAATGGAGGTATATTATGGAAGCAGCAAAAGTATTGAAGATAAAAAGTGATTTAGTAAGTGTTACAAAGGATTTTATGGAAAAGGCCAATATAACAACTGAAGACTTCTCCAAGAGGATAGGGTTTTCAAGAACAGCTGTAGCTCTGTATTTATCAGGCAAGTATACATCAAACCCTACAAATCTTGAAAAAGCAATAACTGAGTATCTTAAGCAGGTTGGCGAAATTGATTCACCATCAAGGATTATCAAGCCAATAAGGGCACAAGTCGATTTTTTCCCAAGTAGAGATGCTAAAAACATAATTGGTATTTGTCAATCATGCCAGGAATACCAGGGACTTGGTATTATCTCCGGTGAATCAGGGTTTGGCAAGACATTTTCATTAAAGCAGTACTCAAAGGCTGAAAGGGTTTGCTATATATACTGTGATGATTCAATGAGCTGCAGGGACTTGATTGAATCAATAGAGGAAGAGTTGGGGATTCCCACACGATACGGCACTATATGCAAGAGGATTAAAAGTATTAAAAAGTTCTTCAGAGTCAACAAGGGTTATCTACTCATAATAGATGAAGCTGATAAGCTATTATCAAAATACACCCAGAAAAAGATGGAACTACTCAGAAGTATTTATGATCCATCAGATAAAGATTCTGAAGAATCAGATATTGGGTTAGTCATAGCCGGTGAACCAAAACTTGAATCAATGATTAAGGCATACATTCCGAGGTTTGCAAAAAGAGCTGATTTTAACATTCGACTAGAAGGGTTATCCAGGAAAGAAGTCGAGAAGTATCTTGAAGGATACAGCTTTGGAGATTCTGCTCTGCAGGAGATGGTAGCAAGAGCTACAAATAAGCAGACAGGATGCTTCCGTCTTCTGAATAAAACTTTGAGAAACATATTAAGGCTGCAGCCTGATTCGGGTGAAGAAATAACACTTGATATCATAAACAAGGCCAGCAGCATGATGATTCTGTAGGAGGTGTCATATGAAAATTGGTGATGTCATTAGAATAGCTGTAAATAGTCTTTCCGGTGGTGTAATTGATAAAGAAGCAGCCATTAGGATGTTGGAGGATGCTGTAAGTGATAAGTGCAAAAAATGTTCTGTTAAAAGGGACTTGATTATTACTCTGCAGGTAATTGAGAGGTCACTAGAACAAGAGACCGAACGGAGAGAATCAATCCTTCAGGGGTATCCCCTAGACACATTATTAGTTATAGATGCACTTACGTTGCATGATGAAAAAGGGTTTGTTTTTAACTGTGATAATGGACATACATTGAGTATGTACCAAGAAACAGTTCAGGATACAAATAAAGTTTTGGAGGTAGAAAATTATGGCGAAACCAAAAGGGTTGCTTGTATTTAGAAACTGGGATGAAGTCAATCAGGCACTTAAGGAGGTGGGTGACATTGATAGAACTGTTACTCGAATTGAAGCAGATATGAACCGGAGAATCAATGATATTAAGGCAGAAGCCGAAAGGGATGCCGCTGATCTGCTCAGCAGAAGAAAAATTCTTGAAACCAATATTCAAGAATTCACAGAGTCTTATTCTGATGAATTTAAAGTCACTAAGTCTAAAAAGTTCATGTATGGAAGTGTTGGCTTCAGGAAAGTAAACAGCATAGCAATAAGAAATATAAAAGCGGTCATTGAAGCCCTGAAACAGAATAAAATGACGGATTGTATATCAATCTCTGAAAAGATTAACAAGGAAGAACTTGAAAAATATGATGACGTTTCACTTTCTAAAATCGGAGCAAAACGAAAGGTCGAAGATAAGTTTTTCTATGAGCTTGCTGAAGAAAGGATTGATGCATAATGACAAAGAGTAACAATAACCCAAACCAAAGGGTTCTTAAAAGTATTCAACCCCAAGAACAGATAGTTATGGCAATTAGCAAAAAGGTTTCAGGTACTTTTCTGGGAAATATTTTAAAGGGTTTGGAGGCATTTTCAAAATGCTTTGAAGAAACGGATCAGTATCAGGTTGACATCAAGGTTGAAAAAATCATTGAACCTTCAGTTGAAGAACAAATTTAATTGCTGCAGTAAGAATAAACGGGGTGGCTCAACCACCCTGTTTGCATAGGAGGGATATTATGGGAGTATCAAACACTTTGTCAAAAGGCATCACTACTCCGCAAATAAGGCACATATATGGAACCGCCCGACAACTTGGTATTGATGACGAATTATTACATAGCCTCGTTTACTCTGTTACGGGAAAAGAGCATATTAAAGACCTTACTATGAGTGAAGCGATATCGGTCATAGATCAGCTCAAGGGAAAAAGTTCAAATGATTTAGGTCATAAAAATAAAGCTAATAAAAAAGTTCAAGAGGACAAGCCTCGTTCAGGTATGGCAAGTAATGCCCAAATAAAGAAAATCTACAAACTTATGTATGAACTGAAGGAGCTGGATGATGGAAATGCACAGTCTGCATCAATTAATAAGCGACTGCGAGGTGTCCTGAAGAAGTATAACAAAGTTGATGATGTCAGATTCCTAACTTCTCAGGAAGCTTGGAAAGTAATCGAAGAGCTCAAAAAAATGGTTCAGAACCAGGAGCGTAAGAAAGCAATAAGCAGAGGTGAATAGTATGGCCTACGTTACAAAGCACGGTAAAAAAAGAATAAAACAGCGTTGTAAGGTTTCTAAAAACTCTGCATACAAGTTAGCAGAGAAAGCATTGAAAAAAGGAATAACCCATTCAGAAACACGAGGCTCATTGAATAGATATCTCACTTCCCTATATTTTAAGAACCAGACTGCCAACAATATCAAAATCTATAATTTCAAAGTTTTTATATTTATTGGTTCAGTATTAATCACAGTACTTGATTTGCCTGCAAAATACCGCAAAACTGTAGAAAATATACTTGGTAGTAAGAATTCAGAATTTTTGGAGGCAGCAAATGGATAAGAAATTAAATAAATCTGAGTTCAAGTCACTTTTCCAGAAATCACAGGCCTCTAGAAAGAAAAAGAAAGAAATACAAGTTCAGATTGCTTCTAATAAAAAATATGAGGAAAAACAGTATACCCATTATAGTGATCGAAATGGTACATGGTAATGATTCCTGTCCATATGTGTTTAAAAAATACTGATTAGTATTAGTCTATTGCACACCAATTGGTGTAGAAAGCGAGGAATAAATGATATTAGAGTTCAAGGTATATGAGTTGCAAGAATCCTCAGCATTTTACAAAACAATTTTTAATGGTGGAAATCGGCCAAACGAGTTTATTGTTGTTGGAGAAGAAGGAATTTATTTTAAACTTCAACAAATTGATGAGGATGGAATCTCATTCCTTGGGGATTTACCCATAGATGAGCTTACTCTGATGCTACCCAAAGAGGATTTGAATCATAAGAATAATACATTTGCTGAATTCGATATACCCAAAAAGTATTTGTCTTTGGACATTGTTGAGACAATACAACGGGTAAACGCTATTACGTGAAATGAATAGAAAGCGAGGCAGTAATGAAGAAAATAGCAAGCCTGATTGACAAATTGAAAGTATGTAAATATTGGGTATTTGACCACGGGGACGTACTGATTGAATCCTGCCATTATTGTAAAAGTACTCATATTGTTAAGATTGAAGGTACCGACAACGGGGATTTTTATAATGCTAAATACAAATGTAATAACTGTGGAGCAACTTGTACAGCACAGGAGGAATGGAAAAGTTAATTTACAATTTAAGAAAATCCTATATTAAGGGAGTGTGATATGGAGAATGGTTAATACTGATATAGTACTGGATTCTTTCCAAGACATAAACAAGCTCTGTCAAGTTCCTATTGTTGTAGTATATAAAAATACAACTGACTATCCAGGGGAGTGTGTTGCCAGGCTGTGGGATATACATAACAAGCCGACTAAGTTCGTGATGATTAAAGACAATATTGAGAGTATCAGAGATAATCTTCCTAAAACAATGATCAGGATAGAGCGTAGTCCGGGTGATGATCCCGTTATTATTGAAACATGGATATAGCTGTTTAAATAACCTGATTGACAATAAACCAATTTTAATGTATAAAGGGGGTATATACTTTATGGCTGAAGAACATGATTGGTATGACGAAATAAAACCCGATGAGCTCACCGACCCATATAGAGAGCTGGCAACTATAATTGGATTAAAGAATACAATAAAAGTTGCTGAAAAGTATCAAGGGATGGCTCTATATCTACCAAAGCTTGACGGCCTTATCAGAAAGATTCGAGATGAAAAAATTAGAGCTGAGTTTAATGGCGGCAATTATAGGGAGCTTGCCATAAAATATAGACTCACTGAAGTATGGGTCAGGCAGATAGTTGATGAAAAATCAGCTAATGCAAATCAGCTAACCTTGTTTGAGATTGCAAAGTAATTTTCTTAAGTACTTTATTCGATAAACTTAACAGAAATTAGTAAAATCCAAGTGTAACTATTCACTTGGATTTTTTTATTTGTAAAAATTGCATCAGAAGAGAGGTGAGAAAAATTAATTCAGCAAACTTGTCTTGGCTAATACAGCTTGCACCAACAATTGTAATCGGAATGATTGCCTTCTGGCTGAAGGATTGGAAGACAAAGCAAGAAGCTTCCATCCAGAAGAACGAGACATACATTCAAAATGTGGAAAAATCGCTGAACGACTTTCAAAAGCAGATGCCATACAATTACACTTTACGAGAAGACTTCATCCGGTCTATGGCAAATCTTGAAAAAAAGCTTGAGAAGATGGATTCAAATTTTGAACAGAAATTTGACAAGATAAATTCAAATATGGAGCAAAAGCTTGATGACTTCTTCTTAACTGTAAACAACAAAATTGACAAGATTGATTCTCACCTAAATGAACACATTTTGAAAAAGGAGGCGTAAAGGTTGGATAAGTTAAAAGTAATTGAGGCAAAGAGGTTAAGAGCATTAATAATAAAAGCTTGTTATGATGCTTACCCAGGGAGCTTGCTTAAAGGAACTATTAAAAGAGCATTTTCCGGTAATTATTCAAATCTTGAGGTTGACAAAGCAATTGAATACCTTAAGGGTTCAGGAAAAGAGTATATTACCGAAAGTGATGCTGATGGCAGTGTAGACGAAGAAATTCTGATTAAATTGACATCCAAAGGCGTTGATCTCATGGATGAGACTATTGAAGACCCGGGAGTTGGTTTCTAATGGGAAATCAAAGAGAAAGAACTAGGACAAACGGTAAAGTTGATATGCTCCCTGATCATGTTAAGCAAAAGCTTGATGAGATGCTTTTAAGGACTGGACAGGATTATATGAAGTATCAAGAGATTGCAGATGAAATAACTGCTATGGGATATGAAATCGGCAAATCTACTATTGGTAAATATGCCATGAATAACAATTCTGTCATTAAGAGATTGAAAGAAGCAAGAGTTAGAACTGAAATGCTCCTGGATGCTGTCAAAGAAAATCAGGATATACAGGGAACCGAAATTGCTACAGCAATGTTTGTTGATCAGTTGGTTCAGCGAATGGCTGTTGCTGAAGATGACATTGAAAATATGCCAATTGAAAAAGCAGCAAAGCTAATGATCGCAATCCAAAGGAGTGCGGTCTACAAAGAAAAGTTCAAAATGGAGTATAACAAAGGCTATAAACGAGCTTTGGATGAAGTTAAAAATGAGCTTCAGATTGAACTCAAAAGCGATAATGAATTATACCAAAAAGTTCTGGCTCTCGTTAACAAAGTAAGGAATAAATATGAGGATATCAAAAATGAGTGATTGGTATGTACTTCATGTTAAAACCGGTAATGAACTTAATGTTGTGAATTGGATTAAGATACTCTACCCGGACATTAGAATGCTGACACCTCAAAGAATTCTTAAGGAACGTCATGAAGGAAAATGGAAGTTAGTAACAAGGACACTCTTCCCCGGATATGTTTTTATTCTTGTTCATCTTAGTGTGGATATGTATTATTACTAAAATTCGGTACCAAATGTTATAAAGATTTTAGGAGATAACAAGATTCCTAAACCAGTTCCTGAAGAAGAAATGCAATTAGTTCTTAATCTTTCATTGAGAGATGATCCACTTGAAATATCAAATGTAATTTTAGAAGGTTCAGAGGTTAACGTTGTATCCGGGCCATTAGAAGGCTTTATCGGTAAAATTGAAAAAATTGATCCCAGGAGGTTCAGGGCAAAAGTTAAAATTGAACTCATGGGTGAAGAACGGATTGTTGAATTGGGAATCAATATTGTTGAAAAAGTAGATTGAACTTATACGTGCTTGACTCGTCGCATATATAGGTTCAAACGATTATTATGGGATTACGAGCTGCATTCAAAAGTGTGGATGGCGAAGCTCGTTTTTTTGTTGGAGAAACATTCCTTCTTAACCAATTAATCATACTTGCTGTTATAACGTGTTATAACGGGGATTCTATGAAATAATCACACAGTCCGTTGATAAATTATACATTAAAAATAACTTGGCTTAAAACGCCGTATAAAGGGTTTATTTATGGGAATACTTGATGAGTTAGTCAAAAATAAAAATAAAGATGAATATTCTCTTGCCGGTGATAGCTTCTGGGAGTATTGCAAGCTTAAAAACCCAAAATTTTTTAAGGAGTCTAGACCACATCTTAAGGAAATTGCCGAAGATTTACAGGCTTTCTATGAAAACCGGATCATAAAGTTTTTTCCCGATGATACGGACTGGGTCATAATATCTTCAGAGGAGCTTGAGTCATTACCTAACGAGGTTAAGTCGAAACTCAGTGTGTGTGTGAAACTCATGATGAACCTTCCTCCCCGTCATGGAAAGTCATACATACTCACATTATTTACACAGTGGATGCTTGGAAAAGATAATGAAAACCGTGTTATAACGGTCAGTTACAACGAAACATTAGCCACAAGATTTTCGGCCTCTGTTAGGGACGGCATTGATGAAACCAAAATTGATATAACCTTGTTATTTTTTCGGACGTATTTCCTACAACAAAGATCAAGTATGGTGACAGTTCAAAACAGCTTTGGGCATTGGAAGGGCAGTTTTTTAATTATCTTGGTACTGGCTTCGGTGGAACAATTACTGGTATCGGCTGCCGAATTGGAATAATAGATGACCCAATAAAAAATGCTGCTGAAGCTTTTAATGAGAGGGTTCTTGATGAGCAATACGAATGGTATACGAATACCTACCTTTCCCGTATTGAGGAGGGCGGCAAGCAGATCATTAATATGACGAGATGGTCTACCAAAGACTTGTGCGGAAAGGTTCTGGAAGCTGAGCCGGGAGATTGGTACGTCATCAAGATGAAAGCTTGCCTGAATGAAGAAACCGGAGAAATGCTCTGTCCTGAATTGCTTAGTTTCAAGAGCTATAAAGATAAAACAAAGCCTGGAAAGATGTCTCCTGAAATAGCGGAAGCAAATTATCAGCAGCAGCCTATGGATTCTAAAGGTAAGTTATATACCTACTTCAAAACTTATACTGAGCTGCCAAAGGATGATAAAGGTCGGCAGCTTTTGGAGATTATTATTGCTTACGGCGACACAGCGGATGAAGGTGCTGATAAGCTTTGTGTTATTGCAGCTAATGTATGGCAAGGCGAAGGCTGGGTTATTGATGTTTACTATACCGACAAGGGAATGGAGGTAACTGAGCCTGAAACAGCCGATATGCTTGTTGCCAATAATGTCAGTCTTGCCAAGATTGAAAGCAATAATGGTGGACGTGGTTTTGCTAGGAATGTTGAAAAACACATCTGGCAGAAGCACAAAACCAAGAAGGTTAAAATTGAGTGGTTTCACCAGTCACAGAATAAAATCTCAAGAATTTTGTCAAATAGCACATTCGTCATGGAGCACTTGTACTTCCCTTTCAACTGGAAAGAACGGTGGCCGGAGTTTTATAGAGATATGAACAGTTTCCAGCGTACCGGGAAAAATAAACATGATGATGCCCCTGATGCCGTAACAGGACTTGCAGAGATGATCCAGGGGAAAATCAAAAAGAAAATGGGCATTCTTGACCGAAGAATGCTTGGTCTATAGGAGGTATATATGTTTAGTGTGAATTTGCCTGATGTTACAGAGCAGATAATAAAGGACTTAATTGCAGAGCATAAAGCAAAGATACCCAGATACAATAAGCTTTTAAAGTACTATAAAGCGCAGCATGATATTTCTGAAAGGCTGCCTCAGGATGGAAAACCAAATAATAAGATTATAAATGACTACCCAGGGTACATAATAGACACTATTCAAGGATATTTCATTGGTATTCCGGTACAGTATTCCGGGAAGGATGAAAAATTACTTGCTGACTTGAATAGCATTTTTGATAGCAATAATGAAGAAGATCATAATGCTGAAATGGCAAAATACATGGGTGTCTATGGCGAAGCCTATGAACTGCTGTATGTAAATGAGGATAGCCAGATCAGATTTGTCAGGCTTAAGAACGAAGAGACAATACTTGTATTTGACACAGACTTCCAACGCTCAATACAGCTTGCTTTACGGTATTATACTCTCACTGGTAGAAATACGAAAAAAGAGATTCTTAAGGTTGAACTCTATTATCCTGACAAGGTTGAATACTATACCGGTGACGATAGTGGTTTTAACTTAGACGATACCGTTCCCCACTATTTCGGAAAAGTTCCTGTTGTATATTATAACAATAATGATGAATGTATGGGTGACTTCGAAAAGGTTTTGAGCCTGATTGATGATTATGATAAAAGGGTTTCTGACAATTCAAATGAGCTTGAGGAATTCCGCAATGCATATTTAAAAATAAAGAATATGTCGGGTACAGACACCGAAGACCTTCGGGAAATGAGAAAAATGGGAGCCATAAAAGTTGAAGCTGATGGTGATGCTTCCTTCATTGAAAAGAAGGTTGATGATGCTTATACGGAGCATCATATACAAAGGCTTAATAATAATATACACAAATTTTCCAAGGTACCTGATTTGTCTGATGAAAACTTTGCAGGTAATCTATCAGGGGTAGCAATAAAATATAAGCTCTGGCCTATTGAACAGATAGCTGCCTGCAAAGAACGAAAGTTTAAAACCGGTTTAAAAAGACGTATAAAGCTTATTTCTAACATTTTGTCTCTTCAGAGCAAAAACTATGATTGGAAGTCAATTGATATAAAATTTAAAAGAAATATTCCTTCAAATGTACTTGAGCTTTCACAGATTGCAGCAAATATCAATGGATTGGTATCTCAGGAAACCCTGCTGTCTATCTTCCCTTTTGTAGAAAATGCAGCAGAGGAAATCGAGAAGCTTCAGGCAGAGCAGCAGGATAACACTCTATATAAAAACTTGGATTAGGTGAATAAATATGAGTGATCTTTCAAAACAAATTGAAGAAAGGGTTTCAAAAAGCTTTGATGCAGCTGAAGAACTTAACAAAAAGCTTCAGGCTGAGTATATACTTGCACTGGATGAAATAAATAAGCATATTGCTTATTTTTACAGTAAGTATGCCGGTGAAAAAGGTATTACATATACAGAGGCGGTCATGTATCTCAATAAGCTTGAAATGATACCTTTTGGTAAGAAGCTTTCAAAGTATAAAAAGATACTTGACAGTGGGAATGTGGAATTGGCTGCAAAGATTGATGCCTTGGCATTAAAGAGTAGAATCACAAGACTTGAGGCACTAACCACCAATATTCAATATGAACTCATTTTGCTGCAGAACACTCAGCAGGAAAAACTCACAAATCATTTGACTGATACATATGCCAGTACATATGCAGGAGCTGCAAGTGAACTGACCAGTGTTGGGTTCAAAGCATCCTTTGTAAAAATAAATCCGGAATTGGTAAAAGAAGCAATAAGCTTCCCGTGGTCGGGTCAGTCATTCTCCGAGGCTATCTGGAATAATACTGATGCACTAGTAAGTAATATGCACCGGGAGTTGACTCAGGGGTTCATTCAAGGAACATCAGTACAGAAGATGGCTAAAAACATTTCCAAGAGGATGAACGTAGGATATGGTCAAGCGGTAAGATTAGTAGCAACTGAGACAGCCCACGTTATTAGCAAAGCCTCGCTGCAGCAATATAGGGATTCAGGTATAAAAAAGGTAGAATTCAGTGCTGTTCTGGATAATAGAACCTCCAGTATATGCGAAGGCAGACATGGTACGTATGTATTTCTTGAAAATGCGGTTGTAGGCAAGAATATTCCTCCCCTGCATCCCCACTGTCGGTCAACGATATTACCTGTTGTTGATGACGAGGAAGCTGTACTCATAGACACTGATATTTAGAACCCGGTGACTGTGATCCGCAGCTACTGATAGGCATAACTTTAATAGAGATTAAGTAGCATTTTAACACCGTTTAAAGCACCTTTAACAGGGTGTTTTTATATTGCAAACAATAGAACTTTAGGAGGTAAAAACCATGTTTTTTAACTTGTATTTAAAACAAAGAGGAATGTGCCTGGAGGTAGATGCAGGGACTGGTAGTGGAGGAACGGGTGGTCAGGGTGAGGGTTCTGGTGAAGGGGTCGGAGCCGAAGGTACCGTTGAATTGCCCAAAAGTTCGGAAGAACTTACAAAGCTTATACAGGATGAAACTGAAAAAGCCTTGAAAACTTCTCAGGAAAAATGGCAAAAAGATTATGAAACCAAGCT
>JAEZIV010000181.1 GCA_023436515.1 Bacillota bacterium | reverse complement strand
AGATTGTACAGGGGGATTGAAACAGATATCAACAGCAGTTGGGCAGGGAGCACTTGCTGCACGTCAAATAATAGAATTTGTCAGAGGAATGACTAATAATAAATAATAGGTATACTGAATAATTTTGTGCCTAAATAAACATGTTTCTAGCCTTTTACAGATCGACAATTGTTTAACAGTATTTTATGTGATAAAATATGACCACGAATAACTGCATTTAAAGCTACAGGAGAAAAGGTCATGTTCTTTATTTTTATATTACTATGGCTTATTGCTATAATACTTATATATGCAAACCCCAAAGCGACATGGGCACGCTGGGCAAGCTGCTGCCTTTTCTTTAATGGGTTTGGCGGAGTTGCAGTTATTTTCAAGGATGACGTAATTCCATTTGTAGAAAAATTTAACGATGAGGATCTAAAATTTTTTGCTCTTACGGGAAAGGGCATAGCCGATGTGCTGCAACATTATTTTGCTACCTATGCCCTAATCTGTTTTGTTTTATATTTTACTGACTTTTTGGATTATAACCCTAAGAATAGTACAAAAAAAGCTATTATTTTTCTTTTAGCAATTCCGAGCTTTCTAATGTACATATTATATCCCATAAATCCTTATTTTGAACCTGATTACAAAGTACTCTCCTCCTGGGTGGTAATATACACGCTATTATCAATAGCTTTACTGATTGTAAGTATTATTAAGGAAAAGGACTCCCATAAAAGATACAACAAAATATGCACAAGCTTTTTTTCAATTCCAACAGCGTTGAGTATTATGTGGACAAGCTATTTATCAGTTGCAGTTGGCTACCATGAGGTATGGTATTTAAACATATGGATTATTTTGTTCCAATTCGTAGTCTTTGTATACTTGGCAGTAAAGCACGGCATACTTGGAGTAAGACTGAGGGTGGAGAGGTTTGACCTGAATAACAACATTGATACAATGATAAATGGTATTAGTATGATTTCTCATGCAATAAAAAATGAGGCAGGTACAATCAGCCTATGCGTGGATACTATTAAGGCTCTTGAAAAGGTCAGTCCGTCTACAGATAAAAAATTATCAGTAATAAAGGAATCCTGCAAAAATTTAAATGAATTTACACATAGAATTAATAAGTTCAGAACCATGGAGATGGAAATTGAACCACATTACCTATCAAGCCTTGTTGAAAAGGCGGTTGAACAGGTAATGCCCTTCATAAACGATAGGCAGATTACCATAGTCAATGAAATAAGAGATGATCTGATATTGAAGCTGGATGCTATCCATATAGCTGAAGTAATTCGTAATCTACTGATAAACGCCATTGAGTCAATAGATAGGGACGGCATTATAATAATAAACTCTGAAATCAGGGATGAAAGAGTCAGCCTCTCTGTAACTGATAATGGGGTGGGAATTAAAAAAGAGGATATAAATAAGGTTTTGACCCCGTTTTATTCCACAAAAAAGGGCAGAAATAATTTTGGCTTGGGCTTGAGTTATTGCTACAGGATAATGAGCTCTCATAAAGGGGATATTAGAATAAGCAGCAAGGAAAACTTGGGTACAACCATATCTCTTATTTTTCCCTTAGAACAGGTGGTAAGACCACAAATACAGTTTAACAAATAAGTATATCAGGTAATTTCAGCCATCCCTCGGGATGGCTTTTTTAGTGGTCCCCAAATAAGTGCCCATAGCATAAGGAGCATTAACCTTCTGTTATGAAATTGTAATAAAAAAAAATGACAAGTTAGAATACTTATTAAAGCTTGGGCATAGAAATAGTTGTGTAAGAATGAATATTCATAATATTAGCTTTTAACATTTTAATGTGAGGTGTCAAAGAGATGCGAAAAATATTTATTTTAATTTTGGTATGTGTTTTTACAATGACAATTTTTTCAGGGTGCGGTGCAAAGGAGGATAATTCGAGTATTGATGAATTGACTCCTGCCAGCAGTGTTTCATTAGGTGATAGCCAATCCGGTGAAATGAACAATAAAACGGCCTATAAGCTATACTTTATAAATGAACAAGGAAAACTTGCACCTGAAACCAGATATATTGACAATACTGAAGTAACCAAGGGTAACGATAGTTTAGCAACAGCTCTTGTAAAGGAACTAATCAGCGGACCTGCAAAAGGAAGCTTGCTTCATGCTTCAATTCCTCAGGATACAAAGGTTCATTCAAATGTGACTATAAAGGACGGAGTAGCAATTGTTGACCTCTCAAAGGACTTTGTAGATAAGCATCAGGGTGGAAAGAAGAACGAACAGCTGACAATATATTCTATTGTAAACACATTAACCGAGATAAATGACATAAAATCAGTTCAGTTCAAAATTGACGGTAAGGTTAAAAAGGAATTCAAAGGCAGCTATCAGTTGGATGCAGCCTTCCCAAGATCAGCATACCTTAATGCTGCTCAAGCAGATGAGAAGGATGTCATAAAGCTCGAAGATGATAGTGCTGTAAAGGGTAATGCAGACACAAATAATGACAATAAGGGCAACGTAGAAAAGAACAATAATAATAAGGACAATTCAAATAGCCCAAAGGACAATAACCAACAGATAAAGGATAATTCCAAAAAGGATCAGAAGACAAATGTGGATGTAGAGACAGACTCAGACCCTTTAGAATAAGTAAAAGTAATTAATTTACTATACCAAGGTATCTTATTGTGGATTATATATCCGTCAGCAGAAGCTGCTGATAATAAGATACCTTGCTTTTTTGAGTAAGAACTTAAATCTAAAAAAGCGCAAGTACAGAGAGCTGCGAACCTGCTTTTATGAACATAGCAAACTAATGACTGCAGCACCCACCGCAAATTTGTCTATTGGGGCAATCACTGCCCTCTGATTTCCTGGATTGAATTATGTTAACACTTTTAAATACTGCTTCCAACTGGTTGTTACCGCAGCCGGGGCAAAGAATACTGTTATTCTCCCGGTCCTTCATGCTGGCCATTATATTAAATTCCTTACCGCAGATCTGACATTTTAAATCATAAAAAGGCATAAGTGATACTCCTTCCTTCGTATTATTAATTTGAATTATACCACAGGCAGTCCTCCACAGCAAAATCCCGCTTAAAATTATATTTGGAAAATGGAATTTTAAACATAGCATAATAATGATTAATATACGAAAAATATTGAGTGAAAATATCGTAAATAAAAATAATAAGTGGTACCAGGTACGGATATGGAAGAGGAGGCAATATGCATACGGTTTGGAAGGGTTCAATTAGCTTCGGTCTGGTAAATATACCTGTAAGGATGTTTACTGCCACCGAGGACAAGGACATTAGATTCAAATACATTCACAGAGAATGCCACACTCCGATTAAATATAAGAAGACCTGTCCTTCCTGCAATAAGGACGTTCAGCCTGAGGATATTGTGAAAGGCTATGAATATGAGCCCGGGAAATTTATAATTCTTACAGAGGAAGACTTCCAGGCAATAGAGGTAAAAAGTGAAAAGACTGTTGAGATACTTGATTTTGTTAAGCTTGAGGAGGTTGACCCAGTCTATTTTGACAAAACATATTTTCTTGGGCCCCAGGAAACGGGAGGGAAGGCATATACTCTTTTAAGAGAAGCTTTAAGCGGCAAGCAGAGAATTGCAGTTGCAAAGATTACCATAAGAGAACGCGAGTCCCTTGCTGTAGTAAGAGTATATAAAAATGTTCTGGTACTGGAGACCATTTTCTATCCTGACGAGGTAAGGGATTCAAGGCAGGTTCCGGGTGTTCCGGAGGATTTACAAACCACCAAGGCAGAGCTTGATATGGCCAACCAGCTGATAGATAATCTGACTACGGTTTTTGAGCCGGATAAATACACAGATACCTACCGTGAAAGACTGCTTGAAAGGATTCATTCCAAGGTTGAAGGCAAGGAATTCGTTGTAAGCAAGGAAACAGACAAGGAGAATATTGTAAGCCTTATGGAAGCACTTAAGCAAAGTATTCAAATGTCAAAGGAGAAGCCTTCTGAAAAAAGTGAGCAGGCTGCAGATAAGAAGATAACAAGATCCAGAAAAAAAGCCCCATCAGCCCAACCTGAGCAGAAGGAGACTTCTGCGGTAGCATCCGAAGAAGAAATAAAGGCCGATGAGGTCAAACCGAAGAAAAAGACTAGGAAGGCAAAGGAGCCGGTTAAGGCATGAACTGGATAGTTCCGATGGAACCTGTCAGCACCCAGTCGGTCAAGACCGGGGAGGAATTTCTTCATGAAATTAAATGGGATGGCATACGAGGCTTAGTGTATATACAGGATGGGTGCATGAGAATATTCAGTAAACACGGAAACGAGCGTACGGAATTTTATCCTGAGCTGAGGCCTCTTGTAAAAATGCTTGAAGGAAATAAGCTTGTACTTGACGGTGAGATTGTTGTACTGGACAAGCTGGGCAAGCCAAACTTTCACAATACTCTAGTGAGAGAAACTGTTAAGAGCAAGCGTAATCTGCAGTACTATGTAAATAATTATCCTGTAAAGTATATTGTTTTTGATATCCTGATGAATCAGGATAAAATACTTACCAGAACTGAGCTTATAAATAGAAAGCAAATTCTTCGGAAGGTGCTTACCCCCGTTACTCAAATGAGTGAAGTAATAATAATATCTGAAGGCTACGCTGATGGTAAAGCGCTCTATGAGTCAATGAAAAAAAGGAATATGGAGGGAATAGTATCAAAAAGATTAAGTAGCTTATACTTACCGGGTAAAAAGCATAAGGAATGGTTTAAAACTAAATTTATTAAAAGGATGCTCTGCATAGTAGGAGGCATAACCTGGAAGGACAAGCTTCCCAATTCTCTGGTGCTGGGAGTAAGAACACTGGAGCATCCAAAGCTGCTGTACATGGGCAAAGTATCCCTGGGACTTAAGAGTTCTGACGTAGAGCTCTTGAGGCAATATAAAGAGGATTTGGTACAAGTTGAATGCCCATTTGAAACCGAGGGAGTTAATGTACCGGACAGAACAGCAGGTTCTCTGACCTGGACTGTGCCTGTGCTAACCTGTTGGGTAAGCTTTCTCGAACTGTCTAATGACGGGCGTTTCAGGCATCCAAAAATTTTAGGTTTTACAAATCTGCCTCCTGAGGAGGCTGACGGAAAGGTGTTGTCAGATTAGTGAGCACTATAGTTGATTTAAAGGTAGAGTTAGAAAATAAAGTTATAAATGTTACCAATCCTGATAAGCTATTCTGGCCTGAGGCCAACATAACAAAGCTGGAATTTATCGAAACCATGACCAAGCTCGCACCCTATGTTGTACGATATGCAAGGAACCGCCTGCTGACCTCCATCAGATACCCTCATGGAATAGGGGATAAAAGCTTCTTTCAGAAGGAAAAACCCCCTAATACTCCTGAATGGATAAAAACGGTGAGGTTCAAGGATAAAAATTACATTGTGCTAAATTCAGCTGCAACTCTGGTCTGGCTTTGTTCACAGGCTGCACTGGAGCTGCATACAAGCTTTAATGTGTTTGAAAAGCCTGATTATCCTTCCAACCTGGTATTTGACCTCGATCCCGACGAAGGCAACACCTTTGAGGATGTGGCGGAGGTAGCTGACCGCATATATGAGACGCTTACAGCTCTGGGAATAGAGGCTTTTATTAAAACCTCCGGAGCTACTGGTCTTCAGATCTTCATACCTACCGGTGCCAGATACAATTACGATACCGCAAGGTTAATAAATGAGTTTTTCGCAGATTACTTCGCACATAAGCTCAGTAATAAGGTCACAACTGAAAGAATGAAAAAGAACAGGGGAGGCAAGCTTTACTTTGACTGGCTCCAGATGTGGAGTGGTAAAAGTATGATTACTGTTTACTCTGCAAGAGCTGTAAAAAGCGCAGCAGTATCTGCACCAATAGAGTGGAGGGAGCTTGGGAAGGTTCGTCCAGAGATGTTTACACTGAAGAGCATTCTGACAAGACTTGAACAGAAGGGTGATCTATTTGAGCCAATGCTGTACTGTGACAACAAGAGTCAGCTGGAGGAAATACTAATGAAACTTAAGCAAAAAAATCTATAGGTTATTTCCGTATTTATTTGAATTATCTCAATAAAGTGTTTAAAATGTAGTTAGAGTTTATTTATGTTCTAGTAGACATTAATATGTTAAACACATGATTCATATAACAATAAATTGTGGCGGGGAGTCTCCCCGTCGGAAAAGGAGATATTGATTAATGGCGGTATTAGTAACCGGAGGAGCCGGATACATAGGAACACATACTTGCGTGGAATTACTTACTGCAGGCTATGAGGTTATTGTTGTGGATAATCTCTCCAACAGCAAGGAGATAGCTGTAAACAGAGTAAAAAAGATTACCGGCAGGGACTTCAAGTTATACAAAACCGATCTGTTGGATTATACAGGACTTGAGACCATCTTTAAAAAAGAAAATATAGAGAGTGTTATACATTTTGCAGCATTAAAATCGCCAACTGAATCGGTATCCTTGCCTCTAAGGTATTATCATAATAACCTGACCGGTACCTTCAATCTATGTGAAGTAATGGCAAAATACAAGGTAAGGAATTTGGTATTCAGTTCATCAGCGGCCATTTACGGAGACCCTCATAGTGTGCCTATTTATGAAGACTTTCCGGTGTCGGCACCTAATCCATATGGAAGAACCAAGCAAATGACGGAGGATATTTTAAGAGACCTGTACCATGCCGACAAGGAATGGAATATTGCTTTGCTCCGATACTTTAATCCAATAGGTGCTCATATTAGCGGAACAATAGGTGAGGATCCCAATGGTATACCCTGCAATCTGGTGCCCATTATTACTCAGGTTGCAGTAGGTAAGCTTGAAAGACTTAAAATCACAGGGAAGGACTATGATACCATTGATGGCACCGGTATCAGGGATTATTTGCACGTTGTAGATCTTGCCAAGGGGCATCTGAAGGCGCTCGAGAAGCTTGCCTCGGATCACATTGGAATAAGAGAATATAATCTTGGGACTGGAAGAGGCTACAGTGTTCTGCAGATGATAGAAACCTTTAGTAAGGTGACAGGTATAGAGATACCGTACATAATCACTGAGAGAAGGCCGGGAGATATAGCTGTAAGCTATGCCAATACTGACAGGGCAAAAGCTGAACTAGGTTGGGTTGCTGAAAAGTCACTGGAAGAGATGTTTACCGATTCCTGGCGATGGCAGTCAATGAATCCGAAGGGTTATGAAGAAAATTCATAGATGTTCATATAAAAATGTGATATACCACTTACATAGAGTCAAAAGGAGACGAGGTTCGTGAATAATAAAACTACACTTGTAATAATGGCAGCAGGTATGGGAAGCAGATACGGAGGCTTGAAGCAGATAGACCCTGTAGGTCCAAACGGTGAGATAATTATGGAGTATTCAATATTTGATGCCATCAGGGCCGGCTTCAGTAAGGTTGTATTTATAATAAAAAAGGAGATTGAAGAAAACTTCCGCCGGGTGATAGGCAATAAGATTGAAAGCCTGATAGAGGTTGAATATGTATTTCAGAGTATCGAAAATGTTCCCGAGGGCTTCAAAGTACCTGAGGACAGAGTAAAACCCTGGGGTACGGGTCATGCGGTGTTAAGTGCGAAAAATGCCGTTAAAACACCCTTTGCCGTGATAAATGCCGACGATTTTTACGGTGCCGGTACCTATAAGCTTTTGCACGATTATCTATCATCAAACAGCCAGACCGGAGATAAACTGAGATATTGTATGGTTGGCTTTATTCTTGAAAACACCCTGACAGAAAACGGACATGTGGCACGAGGTGTCTGCGAGGTTGATACATACAGCAATTTGGTTGATATTCAGGAAAGAACAAAAATTATGAAATTTGGAGACAAAACAAAGTATACCGAGGATGACAGGGAATGGATTGAATTACCTGAAGGATGTATTGTGTCCATGAATACCTGGGGCTTTAATCCAAGCTTGTTCAATGAGCTGGATAAACAGTTCACTGCTTTCCTCAATAGCAGCAGCAACCTTCAAAAGGCAGAATTTTTCCTTCCAACGGTTGTTGACAATATGGTTAAAGCAGGTAGAGCAGAGGTGAAGGTACTCTCTACAAGAGATAAATGGTATGGGGTCACATATCAGGAAGACAAGCCCACTGTAAAGAAGTCTATCAGTGACATGGTGAAGGCGGGAATTTACCCTGAGAATTTATGGGCGGATATAAAAAAATAATCTGATTAAAACATTCTTTATACCAAGGGTTTGAATTTTATTATTGAATAATGCCAATGCATGTAATATAATGTAAAATATTAAATTACGTGTTAAGTGAGGGTCGATAAAATGTATAATGACAAAACCTTGGTTTGCAAGGAGTGTGGTGAGGAGTTTGTTTTTTCTGCAGGAGAACAAGACTTTTATGCTGAAAAGGGGTTCCAAAATGAACCGACAAGATGTAAAACATGCAGAAGCAAAAGAGATCATTCCACAAAGAAAGAGCTATATGATGCAGTGTGTGCAGAATGTGGGCAAACTACAAGGGTACCCTTTAAACCACATTTAGATAAGCCTGTTTTCTGCAGTAAATGTTATTCAGCTAAAAAGTAATATTACTAAATTAAGATAAAATCAAGTTAGTAGATAAGCAGGCTGCGTTTTTTTCGGCCTGTTTTTTTTGTTTGCCTTTAGCAATTTACTGAAAACTCAATAACAGATTATACACAGGCTAAAATGCACAAAATTGCAGTTATAAACAGAGTTATGCACATTATCCACACAAAACAATACACAAAACAAGTGTTTTGTTGAGTAATTGTGTAAATCTTCTGTAGTAATTGTTAATACTAATATTAAGTGGGTATAAATAAAAAAAAATAAATGACAACTAAAAGGCAACTAATTGATTGCACAATTTGAAGGATTTTGTATAAGTTGTGTAGAAGTATTTATGATAACAAGTACCACTATTAAAATCAGACTTATTTAATGCATTCACAAAACAAAGAGAGGGGCTGTTATTTATGAAGATCATTATTACAGGAAAAAATATCGATGTTACCGAAGCGCTTAAGGAGAGGGTAACAAAGAAAATTAACAAACTTGATAAATTCTTTACAAGTGAAACAGAAGCTCACGTAACCTTAAGTGTTCAGAAAGCAAGACAGATCGTTGAGGTAACTATTCCGTTTAACGGAATTGTATTAAGAGCAGAGGATTCCAATGAGGATATGTATTCGTCAATCGATAGGACTGTGGATCTGCTTGAAAGACAAATCAGAAAAAACAGAACAAGACTTCAAAAGAGACTCCATGAGCATGATTTCAGATTTGAAAGTATTGGAAGCTCTGAAGAGGTACCTGAAGAAAAGGAATTTAAAATTGTCAGATCAAAAAGGTTTGCTATAAAGCCTATGGACGTTGAGGAAGCAGTACTTCAAATGAATTTACTCGGACATGAGTTCTTTATGTTTTTCAATGCAGATACCAGACAGGTGAATGTGGTATATAAGCGTAAGGACGGAAACTACGGACTGATTGAACCGGAGTTCTAAATGTAGTTTAAATTTGGAATTAATATAAGACTCCTGTTTTACCTGATAGTGCAGATTTTGCACTAAAAGTGTAAAGCGGGAGTTTTTTAGAGCCAAGGCTTTGATTGACTTTAGTTGCTTCAAAGAATATAATTACTACAAATTTAATTATTCTGTGGGAGAATTTTTATGATGGCTAAAACAACCTACGGTGTAACCGTAGCTCATAGAAAAGGTTTAAACCGTGGAAATGGAATACTGGGTTATCTTGCCCAGGAGTGGTTATCTCTACTGACTTTTTTAATGCTTCTGATAAAATCTATTGTACTAATGGGATTTGTCAACAGTACCAATCAGTCCGTTATAAGTATGTCCCGCGGAATGAGAAACATTACATATATGCCTATTTGCATAGCCTTTCTACTTATTGTGGTATCTTTCAGCCTTCTGGCAAAAAACAAGGGTAGATTGTGGCTGCTGTTGATTCTTAACTTTTTATGCTCCGTTCTGTTTGCATTTGACGCCGTATATATAAGGGCCAGTGGAAATTTCCTTTCAACCCAGCTGCTTAGACAGACAGGAAATCTGAATAATCTTTGGGATAGCATATTTGCCATGTTCAGGCCCTGCGATGTAGTATTTATTTTTGATATACCCATTATCGCAATCCTGCTGATAATAACTCGGAGGCTTGTGGAATATTCCTCCCCCTTGTTTACCTCCCTGAAGGGCAGACTAATAGCCTTTGCTGGGGTTTTTCTCCTATCTGTGGGGTATATAACCGCATCCTACATAGTAATCGATGTCTACGGTGATAACAAAAATAACTATATTTTTTACACTCACTGGAATCCCGCTCAGACAATTTGTAATACATCTCCCATGGGTTACCATGTGTATGATTGCTACGTTTTTCTATCGGACTTTAAGCCTTACAGTATCTCGGAGGGAAAAAGGGCCGAAATTCAGGCGTGGATAGACGCAAAAAATGAAAAACTTCCTCCTAATGAATACAAAGGGATTTATAAAGGAAAGAATTTGTTAATCCTTCAGGTGGAATCTCTTGAAAATTTTGTTATCGGTCAGTCTGTGGATGGGCAGGAGATAACTCCTACACTTAATAAGCTCTTGTCAAATAGCCTTTACTTTGACAATTATTATACACAAATCAATGAAGGTACCAGCTCGGATGCTGATTTGTTGACTAATACGTCAGTTTTTCCTGTGAGAAAGGGGAGCACCTTTTTTAGGTTCCCTTATACTACCTACAACTCATTGCCTAAAATTATGGAGAAGCATGGTTACAACACAAAGGCCATCCATCCCGATAACGGTGAATACTGGAACTGGTTGGAGGCCCTTCAAAACATGGGTTTCCAGGAGTGTATAGATGCCAAAAGCTTTACCATGGACGAAGTAATATTTCTGGGTTTAAGCGACGGGTCCTTTTTACGTCAGGTTAAGGATACCGTTATTAACCAAAAAACACCCTTTTATAATTTTCTGACCACCTTGACGAGTCATTCCCCCTTCGAAATGCCCTCTTGGCATCAGAAGCTTACGCTAAATGAGTCACTTAAGAATACGAGACTGGGAGGATATTTTCAAAGTATAAACTATACCGACAGATGTATCGGAACCTTTATTGGTGAGTTGGAGAAGGCAGGTCTGATGGAAAACACCGTTTTGGTCATATATGGAGATCATGACTCTGTTCACAAATATTTTAGGGATGAGATTCATAAGATTGAACCTTCTCAGGAATGGTGGCTGGAAAACGACAAAAAGATTCCTCTGATTATATACAGTAAGGGACAGCAGGCTCAGACCATCCATACCACGGGAGGACAGGTAGATTTGATGCCTACTCTGCTGTATCTGTTTGGTGTTGATGAAAGTGAGTATGCTTCAACAGTTTTCGGGAAAAACCTAATGAATACCAGGGAGGATTATGTTCTTCTATCAAACGGTGAATTCAGAGGAAATATTGATGAGAAGAAAAAAGAAGAATTATTAAGGGGACTGGAATATGCCGATATGGCAATAAGGTCGGATTTCTTTAAGAATAAATAAGTATTTCCTCACAGGCTGGCTAAACTATCAGATAATATGGTCTGAGGAAATTGATTGTCAATACAAATGTATAAAGGAGCTTTAGTTTGAGGAACATCATATTGATTGGGATGCCAAGCGCAGGAAAAAGCACAGTTGGCATTATTCTGGCAAAGAATCTGGGAATGGACTTTGTTGATACCGATGTGCTGCTTCAAACCCGACAGGGAAGACTTCTTCAGGAGATTATTGAAGGTGATGGCATACAGGCCTTCCTGGACAAGGAGGAAGCTACCATCCTTTCCACAGAGTATAGTAATACTGTTATTGCTACAGGTGGAAGTGTTGTATACAGCCAAAAGGCAATGAAACACCTAAAAAGCAGTGGTATAGCTATCTACCTGAATATATCCATGAAAACTGTCAGAGCGAGACTCAGAAACCTGAAGACAAGAGGAGTTGTTCTTGGAAAGGGTCAGACCCTTGAGGAGCTATACCGGGAAAGGGCTCCCTTGTATGAGAGGTACGCAGATATAGTACTGGAGTGCTCTAACTATTCAATAGAGGACACTATAAACGCTGTTCATTCCAAGCTGGCTTCCTTGTCATAGAATTTAAAATGAACTATAATAAAAGGACAACCGGATAGTCGGTTGTCCTTTTATGCCGTGGTGCAAGTTGTACTCGGCAGGATTAATATTAGAGATTACTTAAAATTTATGGGTCGTGGTTATTGACCTTGTACTTATGGGGCTGGAGGTCTGAATGGATTTATTGAATGGGTTAAACAAGGAACAGAAGCTGGCAGTGCTTCACAATGAAGGTCCGCTTTTAATTTTGGCGGGAGCAGGCTCTGGCAAAACAAGAGTTCTCACAAATAGGATTGCATATTTAATCAAAGAGCAGGGAGTATTCCCTTCAAATATATTGGCCATAACCTTTACAAACAAGGCAGCTAGGGAGATGAGGGATAGAATCAACAGCCTTATCGGAGACTTGAGCTATGACATGTGGGTAGGAACCTTTCACTCCATATGCATAAGAATTTTGCGCAGAG
>JAEZIV010000158.1 GCA_023436515.1 Bacillota bacterium | reverse complement strand
TTTGGTATAAAACTGTGTGAATCAATAAAATATTTTCTCTCGTCATTTATCATTAACGGGAATTCAAGAGCACCAGAGGTTAAATCGCCTCCTTGTGATAAATCAAGTCCAAGATAACATTCACGGCCTTGCATATCTTCAAGTGTTGTATCGCTTTCACATGCTTTCCAGTTTTCAAGATTCAGATACTGTCCTTCTGAAAATTGCACCCATATATTAAGCCCCTTTGTCATAAAGTCGCGCAATTCTTCGCCGCCCATATCTTTTGCCAATATTGCATCAGCCCTTAAACTAGTTAGTGTCTCAGGTGTCCATAAAGGACTTGCTTTGGGCCAATTCTTTTCATCCCATATTCCCGTACCATTATTCATGTCCGAGTTTTTGATGTCTTCTACATCAAGTTCGCATATGTATATGAATTGAGTTTCGTTTTCCAAAAGCCCATACAATGTCCTTACACAAGAGTCTCTAAGTTCCTTGCACGGGCAATTTAAATCAAATCCCGCTGTAGTTATAACCGAGATCAAGCATTGCTTAAGTTTTTTTGTACCTCCAACCAAGAGCTTATACATCTGATTTGTTTTATGTTTGTGATACTCATCTACCGACCCAAAATACGGACGAAAACCGTCAATACTTTCGGTATCTCTTCCTAAAGCCTTTATTAATCCGTTTGACAAATTACATACTATCTCGGATTTATAATCTTTTATTGTGAATAGTCCTTTTTTGGTTTTTGTACCGCTTAATTCTACATCTGCATTTATAAACTTATAACATTCTTTTAATACTATCCTGGCTTGAAGTTCTTTTGTAGCAACTGTATAAATCTGAGGATATTGATATCCGTCAAAATTCCCATAGTATAAGGCTGGAACTGCATTTCCAAGTGATTTGCCGTTTTGCCTTGCAACTTGCATATACGATGTTCTAAACCTTCGGTATGGTGTGTCCTTTATAACCCAACCATTCCAGGATCCAAATACAAAGTCCTGAAACCCCCATAAATTTAAAGGCTGAGGTTCTTCACCCTCAGCCAGTGTTAATGTTTCAGAAAAATCTATTATGTCATGCGCTTTATTCACGTCCCATACATATGGGAAATTATCAGTACCTTGCCTATCCAGATCTTTTAAATGTCTTTTACAAGATAAAATCTCCAATTTGCCTACTGGTCTGTCTATTGTACCTTTAACTACCGATTCAGCATACTTTGTCGGCCTGTCAAGCATTCTTACCCGCTCCAAACCTTGAATATTTACTTGGTGTTTCATCTTCTTTCTGTTGCTTTGGTACATTTTTAACTTTGGCAAGTGGATTCAGGAACAGTCTATCTTCCATTTTTATAAGCATATCCATCTTCTTGTTTATAGCTGTTTCTATTGATAGCAATGCTCCAATTGAAAATAAGTCCCTCAATTGCTTTTTTACCTTGTAGCTGAATAATGCTTTGTCTTTGTCGGTTTCTTCATCGTAAAATTCGCCGTTTATTGCTTCGTCCAGTTCTTCACAGTCATAATGAATATCACTTGTACGCTGATATGCCTTTTGCAATAAAAGGTACTCACTATGAGTTTTACAGTATCTTCCTAATAATCCGATATCGCCAGAAGAAACGAAGTCAATATCCTTATAAATCTTCATTATTTCTTTCCATTTTGTATATGCTTCTACATCATTTTTTACATAGTTAGGACACCTTAATTTCTTATCACCTAGTTTTATTTCTGAATTTTTTCTGCGTTCTAAATCCTCTTTGGTAAGCCTATTTGGATTACCTTCGGCTATATGTAATGAAACTGGTTTTGCATTTCTTCCCATAGGCTCACCTCCTAAAACTCTGAGAATTTTCATAAAACGAATTTCTGCGTGAAATAAGAGGCCTCGCGGTCTCAGCTTATAAGTCGGGAAGGATTTGACTCCCCCTACCTGTGGATAACTATATATTTGTGGATAATTATGTGGATAATTATTTATTTCCAAACCCACCATCTTCTGAAACTGTCTTTATGTCATGATGCTTTTTACATAGCGATTGCCAATTACTTTTATCCCAAAATAAAACCATGTCTCCTTTATGCGGAATTATATGGTCAACTACAGTTGCTGGTTCTATTTCTTTGTTTTGTTTTAAACATTTTATGCATAAAGGATTTTCTTTTAAGTATTGTTTTCTTTCTTTACGCCAGCTGCTATCGTAGCCTCTTCTAGCTGCTGACTGGCGGTACCTATCATATTGTCTTTCTTCCTTCTTGTGTTTATCACAGTACTTTTCAGTAACATCTATAAGAGTACTGCAACCGGTATATCTACATATCTTTTTAAGAGCCATGATTCAAGCCTCTGTATATCTTATTTCTTACACACTTACTGAATGGGCAATACCATTTGCCCTCTCTCCATGTTGCCCAAACACAGCCGTTGCACTCTAGTAGTTGGTATCACCATCCTCCAGAGTAAATAAAAAAGTAGCTGGCCTCTGCCAACTACTCTTTATTTAGTATTAATTTCATTGTACAAATATTATCATATGTAAACTGGCTTGTACAGGACATGAAATCGGTCATCAATCGGACATTTTGTCAAGAGTTCAGAGCATCTGCACCAAATAACATAATCTTTAATTTATTTATGAGCCGATTCTTGTTTCTTCTGACAGTCTTGTCCTCACAATCATAATGTTCTGCAATTGCTTCCATGGTCATTTCCTTAAAATATTTCATGTTAATAATTTCGTAGTACTTGTCACTTTTAATTGTATCTAATGCACGTTCAATCCTCTTCACTTCCTGCCTTGTCCTCATCATAGATGATTTAATACTTATTGTGTACCTGTCTATATCAAGGCCATGCCCTCCACCTGCTCCAGAGAATCTGATTATATCCTTTGATTTACGCTGCTCTGGCTCTGCTGATGCATCAGGATTATAAAGAAACTTTTCATCCTCTTCAACTTTGAGTTTAAGTACTGGATAGTTATATAATAACTTTTCGGTTTCTTTGTAAAAATCCTTACCCTCTTCAGGTTGAATAGATTGACGTGCTGCTGCTATTGACTGCTCTACTGTTGTTTGAATAATACTCATTACCTCTTCACTTAATGTCATTTTGATTCCCTCTCTTTCTTTTGTTTATGTTTGTGACGTATAATTCTTAAATGGCGACTATGCTTCGACAAAATTTAAAGCAGCCTGAATGATTTCATTTACAGCAATAACGTTACAAACATAATCGGATGATATTTCTACATATGCACTCTTGCTATC
>JAEZIV010000096.1 GCA_023436515.1 Bacillota bacterium | reverse complement strand
ATTTTTAGAAGTTGAATATTGAAGATTATCCGAACATTACAGAATCGGTACGAAGTTATCATTCGGAGGATTCAGCTTCTGATTATATAAAATCAACGTAACTATGTTACGAATTTATTATACTAGGCAGGTGAGAAACAAATGGAAGAAAGAATACTGGAAATATTAACACAAATGTATAGTGACCTAAACGGTAAAATGGATAAGATGCAGGGTCAAATGGATAGTATGCATACCGATTTAAATGATCTTAAAAAAGTCGTTTTTAGGATTGAAACCGAACATGGTAAAAAGCTTGATGCTTTGTTTGACGGGTATAAGCAAAATGCGGACAGACTCGACAGGATTGAAGCCCAGGTATCAAAGCAGGAAGAATTCATTATTAAACGCGTGAAATAAAGAATGTTATCGGAAAGGGGTGAATAGAAATGGAAGATAAAACATTTGAACTATTAACTAAAATGTACAACGAGTTTTCAGTTAAATTCGATAAAATCGAAGGCAGATTCGGTACAGTTGAAAAAGAAATAAAAGATATAAACACAAGATTAACAAAAATTGGATTTTGTCTGAAAAACGAAATCAAGCCCGATGTTAAAGCTTCTTTGGAAGTTTATCGTTTGGTATATGAGAAGCTTCAGGAGCAGCAGAAGGATATTGATAAGATAAACAGTAAGCTTGAAAACAAGACGTTGAGATCACCGGTATTAAGGGTGTCAGGAAAGAAGTACTGTGATTTAGATTAACTTTTCTATCTAATAAAAAATCTCTAAACAGCCTATCTTCTAAGGCTGGACAAGCAAAATTCAAATAAAAAAATTAACTAGAAAAACATGAAATCGGGCCCGCCAAGCTGCGTGATTATTACTTTTGCCAGATTAGCATTAGGACGAGCTATTTTAACCGGATATTGTAATTTTTTTTCATAAACCCACATATATTAACCCTCACTTCCTATTTCCCATGGCCAGGGGTTTTCAATCCACTTCCATGTAGATAAGTCATTCTCCATATGATCCATTGTAATTGGACCGTACATTCTAGTGTACTCAGAGACTGCTTTATGCTTAAGTTCACGGTATTGCTTGAAATAAGCCAGAGCAGTACGATCAGTCGGATGAGTATTCAAAAATAAGCCTACTTCAACCAGAGCAAATTCATAAGCTTGAACTGTCATTAAAAGCTTTTCCCGATCTGAGAGTTTTTGGAGTCCATGTACACTTTCATTAGAATTGGCCATATCATTTGCATTAGCGTTAATGTTCATCATGTTACTGTTGGTATTACTGTTATAATAACTCCCAACATTACTGTTCATGCTGCTGTTGGTATTACTGTTACCATAACTCTCAACATTATTGTTCATGTAGTTGCTGGTATTGGAGTTCATATTATTATTCACCACTTTTTACCTCCTCCCAACCAGGGTTTATCCAGGCTTGGGAATAATGTTCCTCGATCCAGTCCGTCCATAGCGTCATATGGAGTTTCCCATTCCTGTTTAGGAACATATGCCATAGCAAGAACCATATTCTTTGAAGATGACTTTCGTGTATCAGAATCGGTATATTGTCCATATTGATTATCTAGTTCAGTCATATTTATCTCCTTTCCACTTGGTCAATTAACCTATATTAATAAGATATGAGTTTACATTTAATGGGGTTACATAAAATTTGCCTGTGTTTCATTATTATTTGAGGGACTATTCCTATATTAGGAGGGTTACCAGATTAATACATACCACCTTGATTATAATATACGACTGTTTTTTTATTTTTTATATAAATATGTATCTCAGCAGGGCAACTATCTGGAAGAATTAAAAGTAAAATCTCAAAGAAAAAAATTATTTCGGACAGGCATTTGTTGATACGAATATGCATACATTAAAAAGGTACACTATTTTTGAGTTAAAGATTAATGCTTTTCCCTGTTACATAGCTCATAAACGATAGGGGGTGCCTTGCTTGATAGATATACTATTTACAGCAATCGTTGAGGGCATAAACAATTTATTCCTCATGCTTGGTTACGTATCAAATGTAAATTCCTTCCCTCAGCCATTGAATTCTGAGGAGGAGCAGTACTATGTCGAAGCATACAGGAATGGAAATGAGGAAGCAAGAAACATTCTGATTGAAAGAAACCTAAGACTCGTAGCCCATATTGTGAAAAAATACGGCTCCTGCGGCAGTGATAGCGATGATCTTATCTCCATAGGTACTATTGGCCTGATTAAGGCAATTTCCACATTCAACATGGACAAAGGAACTAGACTGGCTACTTATGCTGCCAGATGTATAGAAAATGAGATTCTGATGCAGATCAGAGCCTCAAAAAAGATCCAAAATGAGGTGTCTCTGCAGGATCCAATCGGAGTTGATAAGGAAGGCAATGAAATTACTCTTATCGACCTGATTAGCAATGACTCCGAATCCGTAGTTGATGAGGTAGAGCTTAAGATGCAGGTAAAAAAACTGTATAGCAAAATGAAGGGTACTCTGAAAAACAGAGAAAAGGTAGTCCTGGAGCTAAGATACGGCCTGCTGAACGGTTCAAGTAAAACCCAGAGAGAAATAGCTAATATGCTTGGGATTTCAAGGTCATATGTATCAAGGATTGAAAAGAAAGCAATTAAAAAATTAAGCAAAGAACTAAAACCGGAAGGCTGCCATAATTAATGGCAGCCTTCCGGTTTATACACAGAATGCCACATAATGGGGTATAGCCTTTGTTCCATCGCTTTGCCTATAGTTCCTTTCTGAAAACCTGATGGAATAGGTGGGCTGATATTTCTGAATGAACACACCAAGGCTTTTTGACTTGGTGCTGGTAGACTTTTTGACTTCGATGCCAACAATATCTGCATCCTTTTGTATTACAAAATCAAGCTCTGCCGAATGCTCGCTTGTCCAGTAGTAGGGCGTGTATCGTGTATCCGATTGACATAGCTAGAGTAAAATTATTGTAGGGTTTTAGAGGAATAAATTTCCAAAATCAATTGAAAAAGAAGATAACATCCTGTTATGATATTAGTTCTCACACAAATAAACAGAAAAGGATGTATCTTCTTATGT
>JAEZIV010000461.1 GCA_023436515.1 Bacillota bacterium | reverse complement strand
TCATAAGACGCATCAAACTTATTGATGGCTTTAATCAGACCGATGCTTCCAATTTGATATAAATCATCAACTTCGTAACCCCGATTTTGAAACCTTTTTACAATACTCCAGACGAGCCCAACATTCTTTTCCACCAAAGTGGCCTGGGCTTGTCTGTCACCGGCTTTTGCATTTATAATAAGTGTAAGAACTGCATCATCGGATAAATCCCTCATAGCTTACCTAAACCTTTCTGTCACAAAATTCATCAATGCTATATGTATTAACTGATTAATAGTAGTATTATTATCACTAACTTATATTTTTATACATTTATAGAATATATTTACATGTGTAGGTATAAAAAAATAGAACTGCGTATAATTGATTTAAATAAGTCAATCAGGATTTTATGTTTTTAAACATTGTTACCGTTGTTCCCTTATCAGGCTCTGAGGATATTGTTACACTGTCCATGAAGCTTTCCATTACGGTAAAACCCATTCCTGAGCGTTCTAAGTCCGGCTTTGAGGTATAAAGAGGCTGTCTCGCAAGTTCAATATCCTCTATCCCCTTACCTTCGTCTGAAATTGTTATCTCGATTCCTGCATCATACAACCTGCACACCATTTTTACTATACCTGCACCGTTTTCATACCCGTGAATTATTGCATTGGTTACAGCATCAGATACTGCTGTTTTAATATCTGCCACTTCCTCTACAGTAGGGTCAAGCTGCGATGCAAACGCGGCCGCAACCACTCTTCCAAAGGCTTCATTACTTGATTTACTCATAAATTCAAGCTTCATTTCATTTATAAGCTGCATACTGATCTCCCATCTACGCTCTATGCGCATATTTAATTAATTAAAGAGCCATCTCCCAAATTTAACCACACAAACTTGATAACGCATCATCCAAATCACTATATGCAGGAATTATTTTTAACACACCTGACATCTCAAAGATTTGCATTATTTTAGGGCTGGCATTAACAATTGCCGCTTTGCCGTTCAGCTTCTGTATATTTTTATACCGTCCCACCACCACACCTATACCTGAACTGTCCATAAAATTAACATTTGAAAAATCAAAGACTATATTCTTTACTGTTGATTTAATTATTTCACTATCTATTTTCTGCCTAAGATACTGAGCTGAATGATGATCCATATCATCCATTATTCGTATAATAAGCGTTGTTCCCTTTCTTAGCAGTTTAACATCCAAAATATGTTTCCCCCTTTGCTGTCTTCATTTATGTGATATTCTATATTTCCCTCTGTTAACCTTCTATTTATTTCAATTCCTATTATTGCTTTCTCTCAGCTGCTCGGCAATCTCATCCAATTTTCTGAGCCTGTGATTAACACCTGATTTTCCCAGCTTGGGATGAAGCATTTCACCCAACTCCTTTAGGCTCGCCTCACTGTATTCCAGCCTTACATTGGCTATCTCCACCAGATTCTCAGGCAGCTTGTCCAAGCCAAGGGTGGCTTGAATGAATCTAATATTTTCCACCTGTCTTACCGAGGCATTTACAGTCTTTTCAAGATTAGCAGTTTCACAGTTTACTATTCTATTAACACTGTTTCTCATATCCTTGAGAATTCTAACATTCTCCAGCTCCATCAGAGCATTATGCGCACCCACAATATTCAAGAAATCAACGATGTTTTCCCCTTCTTTTATGTAGGCAACATAGTTTCCCTTTCGGGTTATAATTTTCACATTAATTCCATACTCCTGAAGCATTTCTCTGATGAGTTCAGCGCAATTCCTGTTTCTGGTTGATATTTCCAGATGATAGGTCTTTTCAGGGTCACTGATAGAGCCTCCTGTAAGGAAGGCCGCTCGAATAAAGCTTTTTACACAACATACCTGTTGGAGATTGTCTTTTATAAACCTAAAGTCCGGCTGTGTAAATTGACTTATTTCGAAATCATTAAGTATTTTATTTATAAGCTGCATAGATGCAAAAAGCAATGAATATGACACGTGTTTTTTAAGTCTGCTGCTTCTTCTAATGGCTACCTCGGGACTAATACCATATACCTTCCTTACAGTAGAATATATCCTCCTGGCGAAGGCAGCATTCTCAGTGACCATCTTTAAACTTCTTGTATTCTTTTCATCACAAAAAAGGTTACTCGTAAGAATAACCCCAAGTATTTCAGATTTCATGCAGCATACGCCATTGTGAAGTCCCACCCTGCATAGCTCGTCCTTCACCATAGTCGAAAATGACACAAAATCACTCCTTTCAATATGGTAGGAAAACCTCATAACTTAGTAAAGCTAAAAACTATCACTTGCCTACTTCATACCTGCATCTTCCACAGCTGCCCTGAGGATTTCAGCAATGCTCCAGGCCTGTGCAAAGCAGCCCCTTGGATAGTGAGGATTATCCCCGTCGAATATTTCAGATATACTACCTATGCCTGCATCTCTCATATGATCTGAGAAAGGTTGTATAAACTCAGCAGCAGCTCTCCTGGAAGCTTCGCTATTCCCATTGACTTTTACATAAGCAGTCACAAATCTGCCCAGCAGCCAGGCCCAAACGGTACCCCTATGATATGCTCCGTCTCTGCTCCAGACATCTCCCGAGTAACTTCCCGTATAATCGGGGCTGTCCTGGGACAAAGTCCTAAGTCCATAAGCCGTATATAATTCTCTGAAGACTTTATCAACAACGCTCCTGGCTTTATAACCCTCCAAAACCGGATAAGAAAGCCCCACTGCGAGTATCTGATTTGGTCTTACACTTCCATCCTTTTCATAATTGTTTAATACGTCGTACAGGCACTGCTTTTCATGATTCCAGAAGGCAGCTTCAAAGGAAGCCTTTATCTTTAAAGCCTGCTCAAGGTATATGTCAGTATCCGAAAATTGCTGAGCCAGTCTCGACATTATCATGAGTCCGTTATACCACAGGGCATTAATCTCAACAGCCTTACCATGCCTTGGAGTAACCACCCAGTCTCCCACCTTTGCATCCATCCAAGTGAGCTGTGTCTTCTCGTTTCCGGCCGTTATCAGGCCATCCTCGGTCATTCTTATATCATAAAGGGTTCCTTTAGTGAAGTTCTCGCATATCTTAATCAAGCAAGGGTATATTTCCCTTTGAATAAACTCATAATCCTCAGTATATTTCAGATAACTCTCTGCGGCTTCAAAATACCATAGGGCAGCATCTACACTATTGTAGGCTGGTTTTTCACCGTCATCGGGAAAAACATTGGGAATAAGCCCATTTTCAACATACCTTGAGAAAGTATACAATATTTCCTTTGCATCCTCAAATCTTCCGGTAGTAAGGGTCAGCCCCGTAAACGCAATCATTGTGTCTCTTCCCCAGTCTGTAAACCACGGGTAACCAGCAATTATTGTTTTAGACCCAGTGGATTTTCTATATACGATAAAATCATCAGCCGCCAAAACTAGCTTTTGAAGCACAGGCTCAGTATAACCGGCTTTTTTAAGGAGGAGATCCTTTCTCTTAAGGGTTTGCATAAAAACATCTTCAGCTTGACTTGCCACATTCTCACGGGTACTGTTTTTTTCACATAATAATTCGCTTGATGCTCTGAAGTATATTGTCTTTGACTCCCATGGTTTTAAGGGGATACTAAAAAAGCCCGGAATAAAATGATCTTCTATACAGTCAAGCCCTCTCTCCTGTTCAGTAGCATAGTACATTCCATAAAAGTAACAATTGTCAGCTAATGAAGTCTGTCCCTCACTGATCTCCAGATGAAGCTCGGTATCAGTACCGACGGGGTAAACGGACAATCTGTAATCCTTTTTAGTCACAGTAAAATTAAGGCTATCACTGTTGCTTTGATAGTGATGATCCCTGAAATTAACCAATGGTGTCAGCCTGAAGCTAACTTCCTGAGAGCCGTTTCTAATTTCATACCTTACAACAACAGTGTTTTTGCCTTGCTCCATGGTAACTGTTTTTTTAATTACTATGTCCTTTATGTTATATGTAAACTCTGGACAATGACCAATTTTAACTCTTGTGAGATTACGATAACCCCGATTAATATACTCCTCATTGTTATATCCTCTTGTAACAAAAGAAGACAGTGTTACAGCATTGCCGTCACTTAGGTATAAATCCTCAAGAAGATTAGACAACAGTAAATGTCTGCTGGTAGGCGGCTTCAATGAGCTGACAAGAAGACCGTGATACCTTCTGCTGTTAGATCCAATAAGGGATAATGAGGAATAGCCTCCGACACCGTTAGTTACCAACCATTCTCTTTGACTGCCTTGACCAAAATCATACCAATAGCTTTTACCAAACTCCATTTATTTCACCCGGAATCCTATCTTTTATTTTGAACGTCTTTATTTTGCCCCATCAGACCTCACCTATTCTGCTTATACGATCTCTCGAATAGTAATAATCAAGTATCCGATCCCTGTCCTTGGATAAAACCAGTTCTGATACAAGCTCGATTATTTTTCTGGCAAGCTTGTTAGGGTCATGCCTTACAAGGTTGTTGTTGATTGATGTAAAGTCTCCGGTAATCAGTTCAATTCCCATTTTAGTGACTACATCGGCATCAATTATTACAGGATCTGCACCATCCTGTATATATTTATTTCTTAACTCCTCTGGAATTGGGGAGGTATTTGCAATACAGAAATCAATAATCCCTTTTCTTGAGTGCTTTTCGATTGCCCTGATGTGATCACTCAGGGAGTATCCATCTGTTTCACAGGGCTGAGTCATAACATTGCATACATATACTATTATTCCACGGGTTTTTGTAAGTGCCTCGCAGACCCCATCTACCAGTAGATTAGGAATAATGCTGGTATACAAGCTTCCCGGACCCAAAACAACCACATCGGCATCCATAATGGCCGCTACTGCTTCGGGCAGAGGCTTTACAGAAGATTGGTTCAGAAACACTCTGCTTATCCCCGTATTTCTTCCCCGGTCTCTGTGTCCTATGTTATACTCGCCAAGAATGGTCTCACTATTTTCCAGTTCAGCACATAACCTTACATCCTCCAAAGTGATTGGTAATACCTTTCCGGTAACAGCAAGAACATCCCCCATCTTTTTAACTGCTTCTTCAAAGCTGTCTGAAATACCGTCCATCGCCGCAAGAAAAAGATTCCCAAAGCTTTGACCCTTTAGCATGCCATCTTGAAATCTATATTGAAGCAGCTTCTGCATAATGGGTTCAGTATCAGCCAATGCAAGGATACAGTTTCTGATATCCCCGGGAGGGAGAATACCAAGATCCTCTCTTAAAACACCAGATCCACCCCCATCGTCTGCTACCGTAACCAACGCCGTCAGGTTGGAGGTGTATTGCTTTAAGCCTCTCAACATGGTGGACAGGCCTGTTCCACCTCCGATAGACACAATCCTAGGCCCCTTGATCAAAATCCTTTTCTCATGTAAAAGGTTGCTGAGCCCTTCTATGTTTAGCGGAGTATTCATATTTCTGTTATGGGAATCCTTCAGTATTGCGTTAATCAAAGCCCTTAAAGAACCTACTACTGTAATCACGCCGATCAGAGCAAGGAGAAGCATTAGTGAAATAAACAGTATACCCCTGCTATAATAAATCAAAGAAAGTACCATGCTGCAGCAAATAAAAAACATTCCTATTACCAGCAGCAAGCTCCACCTTCTGATGCCGATCCCTGATATCAACAAATCTGAAGCCTTCATTTTAAAACCCCTCTACCGTCTTTCTCAATGTCACGGTGTTCGATTATAACTCTGAGCTCCTTTGCCTCAAGCCTTTTAAAGAGCTCGTCGGCAATAGCCACAGACCTGTGCCTGCCACCAGTGCAACCTATCCCGATATCTAACTGGGATTTTCCCTCTTTAATATAGTTCGGGATTAGAAAGTCCAGAATATCATCCAGCTTTGATAAAAATATCTTTGTCTCTGCAGTCTCAAGTACATAGTTCATAACCATCTCATCTTTTCCCGTCTTATGCTTCATCGGGGCAATATAATATGGGTTTGGAAGAAATCTGACATCAAATACCAAGTCACAGTCAGTAGGAATCCCGTACTTAAAGCCAAAAGATACAATATTGATGACTATTCCTTTAAAGGTTTTCCCCTCAAGGAATATACCGTTAATTTCCTGCTTCAGCTGCCTGGTTATTAGTGTTGAAGTATCAATTATATAGTTGGACTTGGACTTTATAACCTCGAGAGCCTTTCTCTCTTCCTTTATTCCCTTTATGAGCCGTCCCTCCTGGGATAGAGGATGCTGCCTTCTGCTTTCCTTGTACCTCTTTACCAGAACATCATCATCTGCTTCGAGGAAAAGAATCTCATAGGAAAAGCCCGATTGTTTTACCTCATTTAACGCCGGAAATAGATCATGGAGCAATGCTCCTCCTCTAATGTCTATTACCAGAGCTATTTTTTCCATTTTCCCTTCGCTTTGGGCGCTAATTTCTGCAAATTTAGGTATCAGTGCCGGAGGCAAATTATCAACACAAAAGAAACCGATATCTTCCAAATATTTAGTGACAAGGCTTTTTCCGGCCCCTGACATTCCTGTGACAATTACAAATCTCATTTTATGCCTCCCTCTTTAGTATTTCAATGTTAGTTAAAATCTCCTACAATTCGTATTTCAGGTTCCAGCTGAACGTTGAATCTGCTCTGTACTGTAATCTGAATATGTTTAATCAGGGAAAGTACCTCCTCACAGGTAGCCTCCCCCTTATTTATTATAAAGCCGCTGTGTTTGTCAGATACCTGCGCATCACCGATACAAAAGCCTTTAAGCCCGCAGTCATCAATTAATTTACCAACGAAGTGTCCCTGGGGCCTTTTAAAAACGCTACCGGCGCTGGGCCATTCCAAGGGCTGCTTATCACGGCGTTTAAAGTTAAAATCATCCATAAGGAGCTTGATTTTATCAGTATCTTCCTTCTTTAATCTAAATTTGGTTTTTAGTACAATGCCCTTACTTTTTTGTATAATACTTGACCTGTAGGAGAAGCAATGCTCCTCACCGACAACCTTAATAAGCTCACCCTTATTGTTCAAGTAGTCTGTTTCTATAACCACCATTGACATGTCACCGGTATAAGCGCCTGCATTCATTGCAACTGCTCCACCTATTGTGCCTGGTATTCCCTCTGCAAACTCAAGCCCCGAGAGGGAATTTGCAAGAGCAATTTTTGCTGCTTTTGACACCAGTACTCCGGCTTCAAATTCAAGAATCTCATCCTGAACAGAATAATTCTGAAGATTGTCGCATATTTTAACTACCACACCTCTTATGCCCTTATCTGAAACAAGAAGATTTGTCCCGTTACCCATTATCATGTACGGAGTCCCTGTATTAAATAAATATTTTGCCATCACCTCAAGCTGTTGAGTATTATCGGGAATGACAAGTATATCAACAGGTCCTCCAATTTTAAATGAGGTATGCCTGCTCATAGGTTCATCAATTAAAACTCTTTCTTCTCCAAGTAATGAAGTAAGCTTTTTAACCAATTCTGCATTTTTCAATTGTCGCACTCTACCTTTCAATATTTTTGCAGTTTAAATCGAGGGCCTTCCCTCAGCTAATCCATTTTAAAACCCTGTTTCCTTATACTCTCCGGATTTATTAATATTTCCTAAAACCCTTTCGCTGAGTACCTTTGCTGCGTTATATCCCATTTTCTTCTGTCTGTTGTTCATCGCTGCAACCTCTACTATTACGGCAAGATTTCTTCCGGGACTTACGGGTATTGTAAGGCAGGGAACTGTAATTCCAAGCACCTCTGTAAACTCCTCTTCGAGACCAAGCCTGTCATAAACCTTTTTGTCATTCCAGTGTTCAAATTTAATAACCAGATTTATATTTTCGGTCATCTTTACCGAACCCACACCATACAGGTTTTTTACGTCCAGTATGCCTATACCTCTAATTTCAATAAAGTGCCTGATTATATCGGGAGCAGTTCCTACAAGGGTTTTTTCAGAGACCTTTCTTATTTCAACATTGTCATCGGCTACCAGTCTGTGTCCTCTCTTTACAAGCTCAAGGGCAATTTCACTTTTGCCTACTCCACTCTCACCCAAAATGAGAATTCCTTCACCATACACCTCTACAAGTACACCATGAGTGCTTGTTCTAGGCGCAAGCTGAAGATTTAGATAACGTATAACACCACTCATAAATCTGGAGGTTACGTCATCGGTTCTTAAAACAGGAATATTGTATTTTCTCCCAACGTCAATCATTTCCGGAAAAACACCTAGGCCTCTGGCCACAACCATACAAGGGAAACCACACTTAAAGAAGTTGTCAAGTCGTCTATATCGATCATCTTCTCTTAATTGCATTAAATATGCTGTTTCTCCCTTTCCTATGATCTGCATTCTGTCTGTACCAAAGTACTCCATATAACCTGCAAGTTGAAGTCCGGGTCTGTTTACATCAGCGGAGGATATCTCTATATTTTCATAATCCTTGCAGCCCGTAAGTTCCTCTAGCTGGAACTCTTCCATAATCTCTTTTATTGTTACTGAAAACATAACAGCACCTCATTTTCTTGGAAAGGATACACTAATAAATATTATCTTTTATTAGTGTATCTCCATATACGTATATTATTGCTATTATTATATAATACCGGGATTGAAAAGGAAACCCACTCTAAGGGTATTGCACCAAAAAGCTTAAGCTGGTAGGATTTCCTCATTTGCTCACCCGAGATGCAAAAAACCGTTTGATATACAATGTAATTTACATCATATATCAAACGGTTTTTATGGAGCGGGTGATGGGAATCGGACCCACGCAATCAGCTTGGAAGGCTGATGTTCTACCATTGAACTACACCCGCGTAAAGTTTGGAGCGGGTTAAGAGATTCGAACTCTCGACTTTCACCTTGGCAAGGTGACACTCTACCGCTGAGTTAAACCCGCATTACTATCACGCAAAAGTTATTATAAAGGGGTTGAAGAGTTTTGTCAATAACTTTTATCATTTTTTCATAAAATGTTGATTGCAGCTACCTACACCCCCAGTATGCTTTTGATTACATAGTATATTAAGGGTATAAATATTGCCGGGAGTAAGTTTCCCACATTAATCTTCTTAATCTCAAGGAGATTAAGTCCTATTGCAAATATGAGAATACCGCCCACCAGAGACATCTGTGAGATAACCGTATCAGTGAGCCATGGTTTCAAAAGACCGGCAGTAAGAGTAATAGCTCCTTGATAAACCAATACGGGAATAGCAGAGAATGCCACCCCTATACCCATGGTAGCGGCAAATATAACAGATGAAATGCCGTCAAGTATGGATTTTGCAAACAAGGTAGAGGGATTCCCCGAAAGACCATCCTCCAATGCCCCAACAATTGCCATGGCACCAACACAGTATACAAGACTTGCTGTGACAAAGCCGTTTGAAAAGGAGCCCCCTTTTGCAGGTAATTTAGACTGAAACCATTTGCCCAGGTTTTCAAGTCTGTCCTCAATCTTTATAGCCTCTCCAAGTAACCCGCCTATTACAAGGCTAAAAATCATAAGCATTATAAACTGCCTGTCCAGCTTGTTTCCATTAACAATGGCAAGCATTTCCTTTATTGTTCCTGACACCCCTATAAACAAAACAGAGAGTCCAATCCCTTGCATTACCGTCTTTTTATATTTTTCCGGTATACCACTTCTAAGTAATGTTCCGGCAATACCACCTACTATGACAGCAGCCGTATTAACAATAGTTCCTAATCCAGTCAAAAAATTATTCCCCCAACCATTACATGTATATTTACTTTTTGTGAGCCTTACTACTGGCAAGGCAGCTCCGATATACGTTGTCTTGCCAATTCCAACAATACCTCCCGGTTGTTGACCTCAGGATTTTCAAGTACAGTATCAAAAAGATAATTTAAAAGCTCCTTCATTTCTCTGCCGGGCTTCATTCCCAGGGCAATAAGATCATCACCGTTTATTGCCATTTCCGACATAGTGAGGCATTGCTTCTTTTCCTTGATATCTTTATATATTTTCTTTATATTATCCAACTTTATCAGCCGCTTGTCCAGATAAACGGGATTTTGACCCATTGCATCAGCTTTCTGTACCTCAAGTAAATATACGAATAGTTCCTCGCCTACTTTATTTATAGCTTTTCTGACAGATCTTTCAGTATCAAATATGTCTATGTCATGATATTTGACTAAGGTAAGAATTTTTTTTATTGTTGCCTTATCGAATCTCAGATTATTAAGAATCCGCTCAGACATTCGGGCACTAACCTCCTGATGACCGTAAAAGTGGTCGATACCTGCTGTATCGGTAGTCTTTCTGGCAGGCTTGCCGATATCATGTAAGAGCATGGTCCATCTAAGTATTTTATTATCCTGTACACTTTGAACAGTTTTCATAGTGTGGTCTGCTACATTGTAAATATGATAAGGATTATTTTGTTCTGTAATATAGCAGGGGGTAAAATCAGGCATCACATACTTTAAAAGCCCTGATTTATAGAGCAGATTGAAGCCTTCAGGTCTTTGGGAGATTAAAATCCTGGTCAGTTCATCCCTTACTCTCTCACTGCTTATGCTCCTTATTGAGGCTGCATTTTCATCTATTGCCTGTAAGGTTTCCTTCTCTATGGAGAACCCCAGCTGAGAGCTGAACCTTACTGCTCTGAGCATCCGCAGGGCATCCTCGGAAAATCTCAGCCCGGGAGCACCCACAGTCCTAATAATCCTTCTCTCAAGATCCTTAACCCCATCAAAGTAATCCACTAAGCCTATTTGTGAGTTATAGGCCATGGCGTTTATGGTAAAATCCCGTCTGGCCAAATCCTCCTTAAGACTGGAAGTAAAGCTGACGCTGTCAGGTCTTCGAGAATCGGTATATTGTCCGTCAACCCTGTAGGTTGTAAGCTCGAATATACATTCATCCACAGCTACACTCACTGTCCCATGCTTTATACCCGTATCATAGGTTTTATCAAAAATACTTTTTATTTCATCCGGGAGGGCATTGGTTGTAATATCCCAATCATTTGGTGTCCTTCCTAGAATCAGATCCCGTACACAGCCTCCGACTACAAATGCCTCAAACCCCTCTTCATTAATTTTATCAATAATATATCCGACATTTTCAGGGTAGGTTAAATTATTTGTATTCATGTATCCTGCCTTTATCCTATTTTGTATTTTTCATAGGCTTATTTTATCATAATGAGCCCGTAAAACATATATTGTTTTATGGTTTACTATATCCAAGGGTGTTATGTACAAAAGCAGCAATATTATTTATGGGGATTACCGCTATTGAACCCACTGAAGCCTTTCTGTTAAAGGGGCAGAGCGCACAGAACAGAGGGTTTTCCTGAAAAGAGTTGCAGGAGTTACCCAAAGAGCAGGCCGGAGGCATGGACGGTAGCATCAGAAGCTTAATACAGCAGTTTGTTCGCTCCATCAACACCCCAGTGAAGCCCTTTCCTGCATCTCCCCCTGCATTTACGAATACAGTCACCGTTTGACCAATAAACCTGTTGAAATCCATATCCACTACTTCTCTGTGCATATCCTTTATAAGGGAAGTTTCCTTTTCTTCATAAGAATTACTATGTCCAGACTTTTTTCTAAATAACCCCATATACTCTCCATTCTACGCGCATAGCGCGTACGATAGCAGTAATGAAAAGACACCAAGTGGCTTTTCACTGTGCGAAGTAAATCGATGCTTGCATTAAAGTTTGCTTCGCACTTCTCCATTCTACGCGCATAGCGCGTACAATAACAGTAATGAAAAGACACATAGTGACTTTTCACTGTGCGAAGTACATCGATGTTTGCATTAAAGTTTGCTTCGCACTTCTCCCATCTACGCGCATAGCGCGTACAATAACAGTAATGAAAAGACACAGAGTGGCTTTTAACTGTGCGAAGTAAATCGATGCTTGCATTAAAGTTTGCATCGCACTTCTCCATTCTACGCGCATAGCGCGTACGATAGCAGTAATGAAAAGACACATAGTGGCTTTTAACTGTGCGAAGTACATCGATGCTTGCATTTCGCTATAATACCATTATATTTAACTAATAAAATATTGGGATGAAATTATATTCCAAATCTGTAACAAAAATATACCTCCAGAATAGTATGTTATTAGCCGGATAAAATTAAATGCCTGTATACTAATTCAGGATTATATTTTATCAAGACTCTTAAAATATGATTTTTTTGGAGGGAGTGTTTTTATGGGTAAGAAGGGTTTCTTTGGTGGTGGAAGCTGTTTCGACGAGGACATGATATGGGTTATAATTATACTTATTATTCTGTTCTGCTGCTTCTGCGGAAACAATGGTCATGATTGCTAATAAAAAATAAACTCAGGGGCCTTACATAAGGTCCCTGAGTTTATTTTTATGCAATTTTGTGTATTGGCTTTATTAAGAAACCTTTCCTTTTTTCTCCTGGTGCTTATTAAACAAAACAGAGAATACTACACTTCCCAGTAAAATTGTGAATATGGTAAGTAAAGAATATACTATCTCAATGTGAATACCAAAATACAATATACCCAGCTTTACTCCGGTAAACATAAGTATCAATGCAACACCATACTTTACATATTTGAACTTTTCCTGCATTGCAGCCAATACAAAATATAAGCTTCTGAGTCCCAATATGGCAAAAATGTTCGATGTGTAAACGATAAACGGATCTGTTGTTATTGAAAAAATCGCAGGTATTGAGTCAATGGCAAATAGTATGTCCGAAAACTCAATGAGTACAAGTATTGCAAAAAGAGGTGTAGCGTGAAGAATATTGTTTATCCTTACAAAAAATTTCTCTTCATGCAATGTATCTGTAACAGGCAAAACCTTTCCCAGAAGCTTCAAAACCTTGCTATCCTTATGGTCACCTTCCTCTTCACTGCTGAACATCATTTTTGCTCCGCTGATAATAAGTATAATTCCGAATACATAGAGAATCCATTCAATCTTATTAATAATAGTTATACCCAGCAGTATAAATACCAGCCTGAGTATAATAGCTCCCATTATTCCGTAATTCAATACTCTTCGCTGATACTGGGGCTTTATCCCGAAACTAGTAAATAGAATCAGAAATAAAAACAGGTTATCTACACTCAGGCTGAGTTCTATCATATAGCCGCCTAAGAACTCCAACGCCTTATGCTGACCTTCAAAAATCCATACACCAATGTTAAAAAGTATTGCTAGTCCAATCCACATTAAAACAAACTTAACTGCTCTTTTTGTTGACATTTGAGCCTCCAGATAATTTTAATTACAAAGGCAGAGAGCAAGCGCATAGGAAGCATGTCCACCAAACGCATTTCCATAATATAAAATGGTTTCCTGCACATAAAAAAACCCCTGAATGATTATTATGATACATTCAAGGTCTTGCTTTCCACTTGGAGAATAAAGCCAGGTTGATAGCAACCGATTGTTGACTTTATCGCTTATAAGCTACTCCCCTTTACTGAAATAAGTTTAGCAAAATATTTTTGCTTAGTCAATGAAATAGAAAAAATAATTGAGTTTGAAATGAGTCGGATCAAACAATAATCCGGCTCACAGGTTAGATAGCTACACTTTATCCTATGTTATCAATGTTTATATAGGGGTACAATCCTGAAAAATTTTTATAGATAAGGTATGAAACGGCTATAAGAAAACTTCCACTAACAAGTTTGTGCTACACTCGGCACCACAAAAAAATCCGCCAAATAAATGGCAGATTTTCTGATAAAGTGACGATATGTGTAAACTTTTTCGTTAACAAGTAGTGATACTTTCTTTAAGTTGATTATAGCTTATTACTTGGAGGCCTCTCCCCAAACACCAATATCATTAAGTCTGCTTACTATGGGAAGGTGCTGAGTACACTTTCCTTCACATATTCCGCATTCAATACAATCCTTCACATGCTGGCTATTTATACCCCAATGATTTTTCAAATCATCTAATACTGCTTTTTCATCATTAAGGATTTTATTGTTATAGGAAAGCATGTACTTTGATACAGGAATTTTCTTAGGACAATGCTCACAGTAACGGCAGCCAGTACAGAGCTTATCCATTGAATTAAACAGCATTCCTTCTATTTCCTTTAGCTTTTTCTCATCAAGCTGCTTAAGGTTATCACCTATTTTACAGTTTTGAATAACCTCCTCAACGCTTCCCATTCCTGCCAAAACAGTAGTTATTTCATCATGGGATGCATTAAATCTCAAAGCAGCATCAACGACCGTTTTATCCTCGCTTGTTCTGATAAAATCAAAGTAGTCTGCCTTTTGAGGTATTAATCCTCCACCCAGGGGATTCATTGTGGCAACTCCCAGACCCTTCTTTAATGCAGCCTGTAAGCCCTTCTGCCTGAATGGGAAATTCAGTATATTATAGCCCACCGTCATTCCTTCAAAGCAGTCCTCATTAATTATGGTTTCAATTTCATCACCATTACAGTGTGTGGAAAAAACAATATGCTCTATAAGCCCCTCTTCCTTTGCCTTAAGCGCCGCTTCATAGGCCCCGCCCTTTACCATTCTGCTTCTATAATCATCCATATTCAGGATACACCAGATATGAAAAAAGTTGATTTTCTGAAGATTCATTCTTTTTAGAGAGGTTTCCAGCTGTTCTCTCAGCTTTGAGCCCTCCTTTTGGCTGCTCTTTGTTGATACATAATAGTTATTGGGCATATTTTTAAAGGCATGTCCCATAATTAATTCACTGTTATCATCATTGTAATAGGGTGCGGTATCAAAATAATTAACGCCAAGTTCATTTGCCTTTACAACTATTTCAGCACATTTGTCAAAATCATATGTATCTCCTGATTTTGGAAACCTCATACCACCAAAACCAATTACAGAAATATCCTTGCCTGTTTTACCATACTTTTTATATATCATACTGACCTCCAATAATTAAATAATTAAACAACAATTGAACTAAAAATATGCTCCTATAGCTTCAATAAGTTTAGTATATTACTTTTAAATATCCATAACAATGTACATTTTTATCTATTCCAAGGACAATTATAACTTATAAAAATAATATCTCTCTCAAAACACTTTGTTACCAATAATACATCAATCCAGAGTGAGCTTTTGACCGTTTTCCTTTAACCATTTCCTCTTCAGCCTATAATCCGGACACAGCTTGCCCACCAGTGCCCAGAATCGCTCTGAATGGTTCATCTCCTTCATATGGCAAAGATCATGAATTGCCA
>JAEZIV010000384.1 GCA_023436515.1 Bacillota bacterium | reverse complement strand
CCCATGGGTCAGCCGAGCCGGGGACAGAAGCTGTTATGAAAGCTCTTAATATGGAACCCATGCTTAAGCTGGATATGAGACTTGGGGAGGGTACAGGCGCAGCTTTGGGTTATCAGCTTATTGATGCGGCATTAGCAGCGTATACGCAGATGGGAAGCTTTACTGATGCAAGTATAGAGCAATATGTGCCGCAGGAATAGTCTGATAATTATTTTACCAAGGTCGTTTTAGGCAATGTTATAAAAAAGCTAGTAGGTTGACTAATACACAGATTGGCCTGGGAGGTTAAAATGCCAAAGCTTACAGTAAAAACGAAGGATAAAATACATGAGAGCATAGCAGAAAAGGGTAGAAACTTATTGGAGCACCTCAGGGAAGCTCATTTTTCAATTAACGCGCCATGTAATGGTAATGGAACCTGCGGTAAATGCAAAGTTAAAATACAGGCGGGATATTTACCACCTGCCACAGAAAATGAGAAAAAAATACTTGGCGCAGATGCTGTCGAGGATGGCTGCAGGCTATCCTGCAGTTGTTGCGTTCAAGCAGATATGGAGATACTACTAGAGGAGGTTAATCTTCAGGCCCAGATTGTAACTGAAGGTAGACAGAGAACCATAGAGCTTATGCCCATTGTTACAAAGGAAAGAGTAACTCTTGAAAAGCCGGGTCTTTCATGTCAGACAGGGGATTTTGAAAGAGTTGCGGGTTATGCTGCTGAAGCAGAAATAACAAATTTGCAGCTCATCAGAAGAATACCCGAAATAATCAGGGAAAAGGATTTTGATGTTTCCATGATAAAAATGGGAGACAGGTTATTGGGAATAGAAGCAGGTAATACCCTCGAAAGGCAATATGGAGTAGCTGTTGATATCGGTACAACCACTATAGCTGCCTACCTTATTGATTTATCCAAGGGAAAAAGGCTTTGTGTACAATCAGCTTTAAACCCCCAAAAGATATTTGGAGCAGATGTAATATCACGAATCAAGCATACAATTGAGGCAGAATCCGGCTTGGAGGAAATGCAAGACCTAATAATCAACGCAATAAATAATTGTATAAAAGCAATGTGCGAGGAAGTAAACATTTCAAGTACAAGCATATATGCCATAACTCTGGTAGGGAACACCACAATGCAGCATTTTCTGTTGGGAGTGCCGGCAAGGAATATTGCTGCAGCACCTTTTATTCCCGCTGTTACTTCAATGATAAATATAAATTCAAAGGAACTTGGAATTGAAATAAACCAATTTGGAATTGCTTGCATACTTCCGTCGGTATCAGCGTACATCGGTGCAGACACAGTAGCAGCAGTACTTTCCACCGGTATGCATATGCAGGAGGAAATAGCTCTCTTAATTGATATTGGTACAAATGGTGAGATTGTACTGGGTAACAGGGATGAGCTGTATGCTTGCTCCTCAGCGGCTGGACCTGCCTTTGAAGGAGCTAACATCAGAAACGGTATAGGCAGTATTCAGGGTGCAATAAACAGTATCTCACTGCAAACGGGTGTCGAGTTTACCACTATAGGTAATGCAAAGCCTATTGGAATCTGCGGAACGGGAATTGTCGACGGTGTTGCCCAGATGCTTGAAGTCGGTGTAATAGATGAAACAGGCAGGATAGATGATGAATGGGAGCCTGGCTCTCCGGAATTAGCGGTTATTCAAAAGAATATTATAACCATTGATAAACATAGCGCCTTTGCCATTGATGGTGACATTGCAATAACTCAAAAGGATATCCGTGAGCTGCAAAATGCCAAAGCGGCAATAGCAGCAGGAATTAATGTTCTTGTAAAGGAATCCGGCATAGATTTTACAGATATAAAAAATGTGTATCTTGCCGGTGGTTTTGGTACTTATATTAATATTGACAGCGCGTTGAAAATCGGCTTAATTCCTGCTCAGTTAAGGGGAAGAATACAAGCGGTAGGAAATGCTGCCGGACAGGGAGCAATTGAAGCACTTATATCAAAGGACAGCTTATCTCAGGCAAAAATAATAAGCCAAAGGATAAAATATATTGAACTTTCAAGTTCAAAGGCTTTCAATGACCTCTATATTGATTGCATGATGTTTGAAGAATAGTATGAAGAGTTTCTAAACCGACGAAAAAAAGCTAATCGAATCTGAAGGAAAGCAGATTCGATTAGCTTTTTTTAATTTTTATTTAAAAGAGTTTTGGAACCTATCTATTTGCTGATTAATGGTTTAGTGCTGCCACGAACCTTTAGCATAGGATGGAAAATGAAAGAATTATGTTCACTATTCTTATTTTTTATGGCATTTAAAACCTGCTTGACAGCTTCGTCGGCCAAATCTTTAACTGGCTGTTCGATAGAAGTCAGAGGAGGTGTTATGAAATCCGAGATAAATATGTCATCATAACCTACAAGAGATAAATTATCAGGAATTGAAAGGTTATAATAGCTTGCTTGCTTATACACACCCAGTGCCATCATATCATTAAAGGCAAAAATTGCTGTAACACCTCTTCCAAGCAAATAGGGAAGGGCTTTCATGCCGCTATCTCTATGAAAATCCCCTTCAAATATCAGGTTTTCCTGTATGGGGAGATTTGCTTCCAATAAAGCCTCCTTATAACCGTTTAAACGCTCAATTGAGCTGTAAACATTCTTGGGTCCGGTTATGCATCCAATGGAACGGTGTCCGAGATTGATCAGGTGCTGAGTGGCCAGATATCCTCCCATCTTCTGATCAACCACAATAGTAGTCCCTACGTCTATATCAAGCTTACGGTCCACAATTATGAAAGGTGTATTTGTGCTCTTAATAAGCTTCTGAATTTCACGTAGATGATCATCGGTAGAATTTGATAAAATAACAATAATAGCATCTACATTACGGTCTAAAAAGATATTAATATAGTCGATATCACGTCTGGACATATCATGAGTATTGCCGTAAAGCACATTATAGCCATTATCATAGCAGGCTTGCTCAATCAGCTTGGAAAGCTCGGAAAAGTAGATGTTACTGATATCAGGGAGAACTAATCCTATGGTTTGGGTAGTTTTTGTCACCATACTCATTGCGATATGATTCGGCCTGTAGTTCAGCCTTTCAACGACTTCCAGTATCTGCTTACGAGTTTTATCTGATATTTTGTTGCTTTTTCCGTTTAGTACGAGAGAGACAGCGGTTGTTGATACTCCGGCTTCAGCAGCCACATCCTTAATAGTAGCTCGCAATGAACCTACCTCCTTACCAATTATTTATTATAGTGCTAATATTTATTATATTTATATATTACATAAATGTAAATCACAAACCATTGTGCTGGTAAAAGCGCACTTTTACCCTAAATTAAGATTTTACTAAACTAAGTTTACAGTCTTTAACCTCTGACATAAATGGGATAGAGGCCGATGCACCAGGCCTTGATACAGCAAGGGACGAAGCAATAGATGCTATTTTAAGACAAGAATCTATTGGCTCATTGTTGGCATATGCTGCAAGAAAATACCCTGTAAAGGTATCGCCCGCAGCTGTTGTGTCAACCACCTTCACATCATAAATTCCATGGTGATATCTAGTCTCACCGTCGCTGAACAGAGCGCCATTCTTACCTAGTGTAAGTACAATTAAGGTTTTTGGGTAAAGCTCGTTAAGCTTTTTAAGTATAGCTTCAAAATCCCTTTCCTTAGTCAATTCATAGCCCTCAATTTCATTTAAGAGTAGCATATCAACTAAATGCAGCGGGTAATTAAGTAGCTGTTCCGTAATAGGGGATGGATTAAAGACCACCTTCATACCCTTTTTCTTTGCTTGCTCCATAATATACGGAATATTGTTGATTTCATTTTGCAATAAGATGAAATCACCTGGCTCAAAATTTGATAAAACCTTGTGGACAAATTGATCATCAATCATATGGTTAGCTCCGGCATAACAAATGATAGAGTTTTGACCATTTTTATCAACCTGAATAATTGTGTGACCCGTCATATTATCCTCGCTAACACCTACATACGTGGCATTAACGTGACTGCTCTCCATGGATTTTATTAGATGAATACCGTCTTTGCCAATCATTCCAGACATATAACAGTCGGCATTTGCACGACCTAAGGCAAGTGCCTGATTTAAGCCCTTTCCGCCGTCAAAGATATCAAAGGAGCTGGAGGTTGTTGTTTCTCCGGGCTTTACAATGTGACTAACTTGATAGACATGGTCTAGATTTAGAGATCCAAAGCATAATATTTTCATAATGGTTCACTCCCCGATAAAACGTTTTATTAATTTTACTTATAACAATAGTATATTTTATGAAAATTACCCTGTCAATAGAATTAGACTAAATACAATGTCGAAAATATAGAGAAATTGACGAAAATACCAGTTGACTTCACAAATAAATTTGTGTATATTGTAGATAACAGGTCGACATAAAACGGTAAAACAGTAAATCAAATTGGTAAAATAAAAGGTAAAACGATAAACCGCACTGATTTCAGATTTATTATGAAAGATTAAGCAGTAAAGAGTAATGTCGGCAAGGTGAAAAAATGTAAATTCTAACTACTTACATTTGTAACGTGAAAGGAGTATCTATGAATTCGAGAGAGAGAGTCAGAGCAGCACTGAATCATCAGCAGCCAGACCGTGTGCCAATTGATTGCGGTGGTCATATGTCAAGTAATTTTTCAGTACAGGCATATCGCAATCTGAGGGAGTACTTAGGACTTAAAAAAAGTGAGCTTTATGTTTGTGACGTCATTCAACAGTTGGTTTTTCCTGAAAATGATGTTTTGGACATGTTCGGTATTGATGTAGTAAATTTTGGAACAGAGTTCAAAGATCATGATGAATATTGGAAGGAATGGCAGCTTCAAGATGGTACACCTATAAAGATTCCGGCTTATATAGATATAAGAAAAGAAGGCGACAATTCAATTCTATATAACAGTAAGGGTAAGCCGCTGGCAATTTGGAAAAAAGGTGTTCTATATTGTGAGCAAACCTATTATCCTCTTGAAAATTATGATTCTGATGATTTTTCAAATCTCCAGGATAATCTGGATGATGTTATGTGGTGTGCTTTTGGAGGACCTCCGGCACCCTTAGGCTACACAGGGGAAGATTTGGCTAAAAGAAAAGCCTCAATAACAAAGCTTCGTCAGTCTACAGATAGAGCCATATATGCTCCTTTCGGAGGAAGTATATTTGAAATGGGAGGCTTCCTCTACCGTCAGGATAATTTCATGATGGAAATGATGCTGAACCCAGATAATATTCACAAGTACTTGGAGAAAATCCTCGAAATATACCGTGAAGGCATTAAGAGCTTTATTGAAGCAAACGGAAAAAATATTGATGTAATGGGCTTTGGTGGAGATGACATGGGAATGCAGGGAGGTCCTCAGATATCACCTGCTATGTATAGAGAATTTTTCAAGCCTATTCACAAGGAAATGTGGGGATATGCAAAAAAATTAAATCCGGACATTAAGCTCTGCTTACACTGCTGCGGAGGAATATTCCCATTAATAGAAGATATTATTGATGCTGGTATGGATGCTATAAATCCCGTTCAAACCAGCTGTAAGGATATGGAGGTTGAAAAGCTTAAATCAACCTTCGGGAAGGATCTTACCTTCTGGGGTGGTGGCTGTGATACAAGAGATATTCTTCCAAACGGAACACCACAGCAGATCAAAGATCATATACGCAGAAATCTTGATGTAATGTACCGTGATGGAGGTTTTATATTCCAACAGGTTCACAACATTGTTGCAAACGTTCCGCCGGAAAATATCGTCGCAATGTTTGAAGCAGTGAATGAATACACTAAAAAATAAATTAAAACAGGGGGATTGTCATGAAAAAGAAGCTAATTGCGGTAATGTTGTGTATGGTAATGGTTGTTGGATTATTTGCAGGTTGTACAGCAGGAAATGATGCTGCAACAAGTACAGGAAGTACAGATTCTACTACGGCATCAACAGACTCAGCTACAGATGCAAAAAAGAGTGATTTAAAGTACGCAGTTGTTCTTCACGCATTAAATAGCTCCTTCTATGCAAAAATTCAAGAAGGTGCACAAGAAGCAGGTAAAGCACTTGGAATCACAGTGGATGTTATGGCACCAAACACAGCAAATAACCTTGCTGAACAGGTTAGTATGATCGAAACCTGTATTTCTTCCGGTTACGACGGAATTGCTACAGTTGTATGGGATCCGGATGGATTCTCAGATGTAATCAAAAAGGCTAAGGATGCTGGTATTCCTGTTCTCAGCTTGAATCAGAACTCAGGTAAGGATGATGGAACGGTATTCGTTGGACAGGACCTTGAAGATTCAGGTTATATGCTGGGTAAGTATATGTTCGGTGAAGTTATGAAGGGTAAGGGAAAATATATAATAGCATCATGTGCTCCTGCTGATGTTGCCTTAATAGCACGTGAACAAGGTATAAAAAGAGCTGCAAAAGAGTTCCCTGAAATCGAATTTGTTGACTTAGTAGACATAACAACCGACTTGACAACTGCTGTTGGTGTTATTGAGAATGCTTATTTGGCACACCCTGATGTAACTGCCTTCTTAGGTGTTGACGTATTCAGTGAAGCTATTGGAACTTTTATTGAATCAAAGCAGTTAAACGGCAAGGTGTTTGGAGCCGGCTTTGACTTGACAGAAGGTACATTACAGCACGTTTCTAATGATGCAATGCAATTGACAATCGGTCAAAACCCATTCTTACAGGGTTATTACCCAGTAGTTCAATTGTTTACACAGGCACAATACGGTTATGATTTGATGAACATGAATACTGGTGCATTCTTAGTAACAAAAGACAATGTAGCTAACGTTAAACCAGAATAATAAGCTTAAATGAATTTCTATGGGGCTGCCTGAAAAAAGTCAAATAGGCAGTCCCTAAATATTAACTGACAAAAACTAATCACATTTCTACAGATGGAGATTACTATGGAAAATAAACTTGCTATTAATTTAAAAAAACAGAATAGATCGTTCAGAGAATTTGGAGTGCTAATGGTTCTGCTTGGAATCATAGTAGTATTGAGTATCGCAGCTCCTTCCTTCCTAAGGGCTCAGAATCTTATTAATATAGTCAGACAGATGACTGAGATAGGAATTATGGCAATACGAATGACTATGATTATAGTC
>JAEZIV010000330.1 GCA_023436515.1 Bacillota bacterium | reverse complement strand
ATTCCGATACAATGCTGCAGGAGCTTTCAGGGTTGAAGGGGTTCTACACAGAACAGCTTCAGCAGGAGGCGCTAAAGCAGCTGGCTATTGAGCTTGATATGAAGAGGAAGGACATAAAGCCTGGTGAGGCACAGCAAGCCGAAAGGGAGTTCTCTGTGCTGCGAAGGCAGAAGAAGGATTTGTTGAAGAAGGGAGAAGCCCTGAATATCGCTATTCAGACAATGGAGGAGGCTGCGCAGGTGGTTCGGAAAAAGCTCCTGCCAGTAATGAACAAGGTTTTCAGCAGCACCTTTTCGGATTTAACAGCTCAAAAGTATTGCCATACCAGAGCAGGGGACAATCTCAATATAATGCTGAACAATCCCGGGACCGAAACGGTCATACCAGTGTGGGCTCTTAGTAACGGCACCATTGACCAGCTGTACCTATCTTTGAGAGTTGCAGTATCTGAAACCGTACTAAAAGGAAACGAATATCTACCCTTTATTTTTGATGAGCCCTTTGCCCAGTATGATGATGAGAGAACTGAAAACGCACTAAGGCTAATAGGAGAGCTGAGTAAAAGGCAGCAGGTAATAATATTTACCTGTAAGCAGAGAGAAGTAGAGCTGATCAGTAATCTGAGCCCTGACCTCTCATGTAAAATCTGTTCATTGACATAGCATGGAATTATAAATATAGTTAACATATAAAATGTATTGAATGAGGCATTACAATGACAAAAAATATTACAAGCATACTACTTATCCTAGCATATTCCCTGTGGTTGGCTGGATGTGGAGCCAGAGACATACCTGTGACCAAAAATGAGCTGTTATTGAGCGGAATAACTCCGGAAAGTGCAGCTGTTGTTACCGAGGCTGTAGTTGACATGTTCGATGAGCCTGATATATTGGGCAATAGATTAACACAGGTCTTATACAATCAGGTAATCAAGGTGGTAAGGGAGGAGAACTCCTGGACTAACATTATATTACTCGATGGCACCTCAGGTTGGGTAAAGAGTAAATATATAAGCACTAATACGGATAGCATTACTGATGGCAACATAAAAAACAGAATAATTGTTACCGCAAAGACGGTAGATATATACTCCGGGGTTAATAACAAGGTCAACTTCAAGAAGGTTGTGTTAGGAACTGAGCTTTATTCAACAGGAAAAACTAAAACAGGTTATGATGTACTTTTACCCGATAACAGGAAGGGATGGGTTGAAGAAGGGGGAGTAATAGCAATTCCCATAGAGGATAATACCATCCCAAAAACGAGCAGTGATGAGTTTATCCAGACCATAAAAAAATTTAACGGAACTATTTATATAATTGGAGGATTAAGCCGTTGGGGCGTTGATTCACCCGGGCTTGTGTATATTTCAAGTAAGATAAATGGAATAAGTCTTCCAAGAAAAATCGACGAGATGTATAAATCCGGCGTTGAGGTAGATTTTAATGAAATAAAGCCCGGAGATCTTCTGTTTTTCAGTACTGACAGCCTTAAAGAGGATGTATTTGACGTGGGAGTATATCTGGGTGAAAACAAGTTCGTTCATTCAAGCACCTCCCGTGGAGTTGTAACCGATGATCTTGAGGATAGTTACTTCAGGGACAGAGTTTGTGGGATAAGGCGCATTTTTTAGTTATCCCAAAACAAGTCTACCCAACAGGTTTGCAATATCAATTGCCGAATGTGGTTTCCCGAAAAGCTTTGAATTTTCCCGCATAGCATTAAGAGCTTCCGGGTTATTTGCCACCTGTGACAATACATTTACCAACTGCTTTGAGTCTTCTATTTTACTGGCAGCTCCTCTTCTAATTAAAAAATTGGCATTGCCTTCCTCCTGTCCCGGTATAGGAGAAATGACAAAAATGGGCAGTCCCTTTACCAGGGCCTCGGATATTGTCATGCCCCCGGGTTTTGTAATTAAAAGGTCAGAAATATCCATTAATTCGTTAATTTTATCTGTGTAACTGAAGATAATTACTCGTTTACTGCTTTTCCTTGCGTACTGCTCAAGCTGGCTTTTTAAGCGTTCATTTGTTCCGGTAACGGCTATTATCTGTATAGTAACATCGCAGCTGAGCAGGGATGCCATAGTGCTTTCAATATTACCAAAGCCCATTCCTCCACCCATAACCATTACTGTAAACTTGTTCTCCAGACCCAATTCCTCACGCAGCTTAGCCTTGTCTACTCCCGTCATGAATTTAGGTGATATAGGTATTCCATAAGGATATATAATCCTTTCGGGAATACCTCTTTCAATCATTTCTGATTTCATATAATCATTTGCAACAATAAAAGCATCCATACCATTGTCAAGCCACAGGGAATGTACCACGTAATCTGTTAATACAGCTACAGTTGGTATATTAACCCTGTTTTTTTCTTTCAGAGTGGAAAGCATCTGCATTGGAAAAGGGTGTGTACATACAATTGCAGAGGGATTATATTCCTCGATAAGGCTGACAAGTCTGTAAGACAATAGTTTATTTATAGTCTTGCTGATATCATATATGCCTGTTCCTGAGCCAGAAGCAGTATAAAGCCTGCTATATAAACCGGGATTCCTTTTTAGTGTTCCCAGATAGCTGTTCACAACGATTTTATCAACAATCGGATTTATATATTTAAGTGCATCCAGAATATCCACAGTCCACCCTGAAAATTGCTTTTCAATAGACTCCTTTAAGGCTTCTGCTGCTTTCATGTGGCCTGTTCCTACAGAGACGTACAATATTAAAACCCTCATAATATTCTCCAAATCAAAATTTTAAACATGAAAGTAAGTTCAATATAGATTTTTAACATAAAGGACTTGAAAAATACGTGTATTTTATTGAAATAAAGATATGGAAAAAGTTTACCTCTTCAAAATGAAAAAAATTTGTACGTTTATAAATGAACGAATATTTTTGCAGATATTTACTCAGAATATTTATACCGGATTGAAATATGTTGGCATGTGTTCCGGAAACCAGAGCCATTCAAGTCAACATAAGTTCTATGAGCATTGGAAGGAGGTACAAATTTGAAAAAGTATTTAAGGCTAGTTGCTTTTTGTCTTGTAGTAGTAATCAGTCTTACTCTGGCTGATAGTGGGTCAATTCAGATTAAAAGTACCGCTCCGTCATTAAAAATGGGTGATAGAGGGGCGGAAGTCAAGGAAATGCAACAGGAGTTAAAGAACTGGGGATATTATGATGGCTTGGTAAACGGGGTTTTCGGGTATGAAACTTATACATCCGTACTTAGGTATCAAAAGAAGTATGGTTTCCGTGCCGATGGAGAGGCTGATACTAATACATTGTTATCCATGGGACTTGGTAAATTAGTAGAGACAGGTACAGCTAATGCAGCTTCTACAAAGGTCACCGACGAACAGCTTCTGGCAAGGGTTATAAACGGTGAAGCCCGAGGAGAGCCGTATACAGGACAGGTTGCAGTGGGAGCTATAGTTCTTAATAGAGTAAAAAGCTCGAAATTTCCAAAAACAATGGCAGGTGTAATATATCAGCCAGGCGCTTTTACCGCCGTTTCGGATGGACAGATTAAAGTTCCGATAGATCCAAAATCAACGGTAGTCAAGGCAGCCAGAGATGCAATTGCCGGATGGGACCCTACCGAGGGTTGTTTATATTACTGGAATCCGGCAACTGCAACCAGTAAATGGATATGGAGCAGAAAAGTTAAATTAAAAATAGGAAGACACTGGTTCGGAATATAGTGGAGGTGAGATAATTGGATAATAATGAAAATATAGATGTGAGTAATCATGATAATGATATAAGAAGAAGGAGACGTACAAATTGGGCAATCCCGGTGGCTCTTGTTGCAGTAATTGCATTAGCCGGGGTATCAGTTTGGGGCTATTATCAAAACAGGCAGCTCAGGGATATGAAGATATTAATGGAAAACCAGTACAGCAGAGCTTTTCTTGATTTGAGTGAGTATGTTGATAATCTTGAAGTGATGTTAGCTAAAACAATGGTTACTTCAACTCCCAGGGCAACCTCTGTAATGCTTGAGGATGTGTGGAGGGAGGCAAATTTGGCACAGACCAATATGGGGCAACTGCCGGTAGCCCCTCCCATACTTGAAAAAACCTCTAACTTTCTAACCCAGGTAGGAGACATGGCATATGCTTATAGTACAAAGACTGCTAAAGGAAGTCCATTAAGTGATGATGAGTATAATTCCCTGGAAAAAATGCATGGTTACTCTTTATCGCTTCAAAACAGTCTTCATGGAATAGAAGACCAGATAAACAACGGTAAAATGTCCTGGGGGACCGCAGGAGGCCCAAGACAACTGAGTAGTCAGGGAATAAAGAATGTTCAGACATCACAGTTTGAAAATGTTGATAAAAACTTTCAGGAATATCCTACAATGATATATGACGGTCCGTATTCAGACCATATGCTGAAGGTTAATCCTGTAGGCCTTAAGGACAAAAATGTTACGTCTTCAGAAGCTGAAGAAATAGTCAGAAAAGTAATAGGGAATGAAAAAATCAAATCAGTGGAAAGGTTAGAGGACAACGGAGATGCCAGTATAAAAACATACCGCTTCAAGGTTGACTATAAGGAAAAAGGAAATGGTGACGGTGCCGAGATTGATATAACTCAAAAAGGCGGACAAATATTCTGGATGCTCAGAAACAGGACGGTTAACGACGGGAAGCTTTCAATGGGAGCGGCTAAGAAAGCGGCAAAGAGTTTCTTGGATAAAAACGGCTTTGAAAGTATGAAAGAAACCTACTATATGAAAACCGATGGTACAGCGACAATATGTTATGCTTATGAGCAGGAAGGAACAACAGTTTATCCTGATCTTGTAAAGGTTAAGGTTGCTCTCGATGACGGAGAGGTGCTTGGAGTTGAGGCAAAGGGCTACCTACACAACCATAAAACCAGGGACATTCCCACCGCCAAGCTTACTCTAGAGCAAGCCAAAGGGAAGATAAACCATAGGCTGAAAATAGATAATCAGGGAAAAGCCATAATTCCTACAGATTTTAAGACAGAAAAGTACTGCTATGAGTTTCAAGGCAAGGTAGGAGATCAGACCTTCATTATATATATCAATGCACTTACAGGAGACGAAGAGGATGTACTCATGCTTGTAACTACCGACGAGGGGACTCTGACCATGTAGTAATATATTGACATCACAAATATCGAACATTATAATATAGTTAGAATTCTAATTATTAGAATTCTAACTATATTTTTTTTGAGGAAGAGCCTATGTTTAATAAAAGAGAACTAAACCATATGCTAGTTAAGGTTGGAGCAAAGCATAGAAGAAGATCGGCCTATGAATTTATGAAGCATAATCTTTCATCAGGACAGCCCAGAATGCTGAACTTTCTTTTTGAGAATGACGGCTGCATTCAAAGGGAGATAGCTTCGGCCTGTCACATGGAGCCTGCCTCTGTAACAAGCGTATTAAACAGTATGCAAAGAGCGGGGCTTATTGAAAGAAAGCCTGTTGTTGGAGATAAGAGGGCTTTGAGGGTTTGGCTGACCGAGAAGGGTAAGGAGAACAAGAAGATTGTTGATGAGATTTTTGTAACCATGGCAGATGAATGCTTCAAGGGATTTTCCGAAGATGAAAAGCAATTGTGCGGAAGCTTTCTGAACAGAATCTTCACGAATATGACCGATCAGGAGAATGAAAAGGGAGAGGGAAATGACAAAACTATTTAAGTACTTTAAAGGAAGCTAT
>JAEZIV010000222.1 GCA_023436515.1 Bacillota bacterium | reverse complement strand
AGGTTCTTGCAATCATATACCGATAGAATACAATTTTGCAGAAGCTGAGATATGTGCTTAAGTCTGTCAACATTCAACCTCATTGGATGGTCTCTTGTGGCTCTTTCCACAACCCATCTGGTATTATATATCTTACCAATAATAAAATTACGTGCAATATTCAAGCTATCAGATAAGTTATCAGACATCCTGTATTGAGTCTTTCGAAGAGTGACATTCCCACGAACCTTCCCTGTAACTCTGGCTTGAAAATCACCATACTGAGTTAAAAAGGATAAAGAGATATTTCTCTTAGCACATGCTCCCATTAAAGCCGGACTTGCACCTGTAAAGCCAACGGTTACAATCCCCTCTATATTATGTAGTGGTAATCGTCCGACTTCCGTATCCCCGCAGAGTACAACAATATTCTCACCATCAAGAGATAGGTATTTATCAGATGATGTAATATACAACGTGTTTAAAAGCTCTTTCAAACATCATCCCCCTCCCTAATATATTTTTCTATATACGTTCTGACAGACTTATTTGTACCTAATTTAGGAAGGCATATATCCTTAAGTGAGCAAGCATTACAGCTCTTAGTCATCTTGACCCTCGGGGTATATCGTTGGGAGTATATTCTATGCATTTCTTCAAAATCATCTATTACTACTTGCTTAAGAGCATCTGTTATATCCACCTTAAACCTATGTCTGGTCTCACCATAAAATAGACAGCCCTCTTTTATTTCACAGCATAGCATTTCTTCAAGACACATTGCCTGAGCTACTAACTGTAAAACATCCGAATTATTATCCTTTGGGGTCCCACGTTTATATTCAACAGGTAAAGCCTTGAATCTGCCCGACTTTCCATAGAGAGTAACCCCTTCATCAGATAAATAAAATTCGACTATATCGCACTGTCCGTTAATTCCAAGTCTTCTGGAGAAAACAGGCATGCCTCTGGAAATAATTACATCCTTCCGTTTTTCAGACGAATATCCATCATGAGCCTTTTGATGTAACAGCTGTCCTTCAATGGTACGCAGGTTTTCTGACCACTGCTGTTCAATATGTATCAGCGCCCACTGTCTGCGGCAGAACTCAAAATGCTGAATGCCGGAAAGGCTTAAAAAATCCTCCTCATCGTATGTTTTCATATCATTTTTATCATTTTGACTTCATTAGGTATAACAGCTTCATCTACTAAAACGCTATAATCAGAATACGCCCTCGGAACAGTATTTCTATCCTTTCTTTCGATTTTTACAGCGTCAAATAGTTTATAAGCAGGACAATTCCCCAGTTCGCTCTCATGCTTGAATACAATCAGCTCCCTGACGGACATCTTTCCTCTTGCTGCTGACCGATCCACCTCAAACATATTTATGATTGCTTCCCATAGCAAGGAGAGGTCAGCTTCAGTAAAACCGGTTGTTTTTCTGGCAAGGTTAGCGGAAACATACCCATCAACACGGTATAAAGCATATGGAATTATGTGTTTTCTGCCCATTTCTGTCTCTTTCTTCTTAGCATCCTCTTCAGTGGTTATGGCTACCCTTGTAATTGTCACTTCCTGCTGAACAATGGGGTCTACACTTCTTGCAAATCCGAGTTGAACCGGACCTCTGACCTGTCCACAGTTGAGTTTTGCCTTCACAAAAGTTACCATTACCGCTCCAAAGGTTCTGATATCAAAGAAATTATCACACATGAATTTCATAATTTTTCCATCAATTTCTCCCTTGCTTTTATTTGCATCAGCTTCACTCACACCAACGTATTCATATGCCTCATTGTCACTTTTATTAAGCGGCACACCATCCTTTATATAGATTCTGTAGCCCTTACTATCTTCCTTCACTGTCTCTACGTAGTTTCTTATTTTTCGTTTCAGGCATACATCTGTTACAATACCATAGCCCGTTTCAGCATCAATTCTTGGCATATTGCCGGCATCAGGATCACCATTTGGATTACCGTTTTCCACATCAAAAAGCACTGAAAATTCATACCTGTTTTTTATTATCTCACTCATTGCTATTTCCTCCTACTTTTTTGTAAAATGAATTCTTTTGATGGTAATATCCAAGGATGAATACACCCTGTTGCTCTAAAGAAAGATTCTTGGGGAAAGGATTAGCTTCAACCTTAAGAATATCCATGATACCCTTGATATTATTTTCGCTGGTATATCCATACTCCGCTTTAGAAATATGATGGTTTGATAGTCTTAGCAAAATAGGAAATACACTGGCAGGTGTTGCACATGCTGATGTAAAGTACCTGTCCTTGATAGTCGCCTTAATTCCCGGATTTGCATCCAGCTGTGCCTTTTCTAGTACGGCAAACAGCCTTCCCAACACATACTCCTTGTTATCGCATTTTTCGTTCAGGGACATAGTTAAAACCTCCTTATATTCATTTTTGTTATTCCTTGAAATGCAAGCTTTAATTATTGCTACCTTATAGTAGCTTATATCCTTTTCAGCCTTAATCCGCAGCATTACCGCAGAGTATAGTGCTGCCGGGTATGGTGCTCCGGTTAAAATCGCTCGCATTACTGCTCCTGATAGCAGAGGTGAGGATACCTTTTCCTTGGACGCCGGTGACACTGTCTCATACAATAGTCTCCATAAAGGAATAGAATCCGGTTCATTTGGATACTGCTTCTCAATCGCCATATCCTCATAATGTCGTGATACCTCAGCAATAAAGTTTCCAAAACTATTTCTCACAAAAAACCTTACTGCTATCCTTGCTGCATTAGGTGATATCCCAAGGACATAAAATTGGACATCCTCATCTAAATTTAGCAATGCTCTTGTACCATTTACCAGCTTCTCAAAAAAAGTCCTGATCTCCCTGACCGCATCCACGTCTCTGACATATTTCTGTTTACCAGTCCCAATCATATCGATTTCATCCGGCTGGAGCATTAATGCAAAAAAATCCTGATAGACACGCTTTGGGCTTTGTGCCCAAAAAACCACTGTTGTATCACCGACTGAAAACTTGTTTTTGATATCTGCCAGTAAATAATTTAAAGCTGTTCCGTATGCGAAGGCAGCAAACTCGCTTACAGGAGAGTTTAATCCCTGTGCCTTCTCTCTGCCATATGATTCGTACGCACTTGCATTAAATGAAACCAGGGAATTTCCCATTGCCTGTCCGCCTTTAATCCCCTTAACTATTGGGTGTAGTCTTGAAACTGGGGCTTTTCTGCCGGTTACAAGGCATTGCAGATTAATTTCACTTGAAATTTGCTCCTTATAGGCCTCCCAGGCCTTCCGTATTTCCACATTCTGATGAATAAAGCTGTTCAGTCCATCCAATTTGAATACCAAATTTGCTCCCGTGGAAATTTCCTCCAAATATTCAGTCAGTGCAGGATGCTCTGAGGTCTTTTCTATATCCCAGGAATTTAAGTAGTTTAGAACAGCCTGAGCCTCACAAGCATTTACATCCTTTAGAATATCCAGATGCAGCTTCCTGAATGACTCAAAGCATTCCTTAGAGCGCAAGGGCTTACCCTTTTTATCAAAGCCAAAGACATAGCTGGAGTTATCGCACAAGAAGTTAGGACTTATGTTCACTGTCTTTTTTACAGGCTCCGGAACTGTCATGCTCTGTGGCACAATTTTTTTGCCGGTGCTATCTGGTATTTTAAGAGGTACTACATTGAGTAATTCTCCCTGCTTTGATAAGTTAAGTGCAAATGAAACATTAACCCTGCCATATCCTAGTTTTGGTACACCACTTTCCTCATCCTCCGTCAAAATTTCATAATAATTAACTAATGACTGCAATAGCATCTTCTCACCTCACAAGCTCAATATCTCTGAAATCAACAATCCCATTTATCATCTTCACACGCGTGAATACAGGAACAATGTTTTCAGGATTTGAATAATCCATATCAAAGAGCATGTATCCCATGTCTTCCTCTCCCCTCAGATTACTCACAGGGATGTCCCCCTCAATGATTCTGAAATTTGCTGGAAATTCTCTACACCCAAAGCACGGTTGATGAAAATACTGACCGTTTCTTAGCCTCCTGAGCATAATGTTATAATGCTTCTCCTTTGTGTCCTCTGCTCCCGCCTTGTCTGTAAGCTCAAAATGCGCTTCGACTACATACCTTACGTTTTTTAACACCAAAGATGCACGTTGTTGAATAGCCTCTTTGGTATTTATATATCCCTTGCCCGACTCACTTCCTTCCATGAGCCTTTTAATATCGGAACCTAGCACCTTTGAACTGACTTCATTCCTGCGTATATTTGTGAATTCAGGCTTGTTATATACATGAATTCTGTCAATAATATATTTTATGGCAGGCTTCCAGTACACGGCCTCTAATATTCCTCTTGCTGCAGATACAGTCATGATATCATAGCTAACTCTTTCCACCTTGAACTCCGGTCTTGTAAAAAGTGCGTAATCTCCCCAAAGCTCAACTCTAAATCCATAACCCACATTAATCACCTCCTAACGCAATAATATATTCTAATAATATACTATTAATAAATATATGTAAATAATATTTTTACTAATTTTCTAGATTTTATTAATAGATAATAAGCGTATTTATGATATAATCTTTTTGTCGCTTTGTGCGTGGATTGAAATTAATACTATACTATTAGTCTAAAGTGTACACCACCTAATTCTCTTAGGTGGTGTATTCCTTTTACATAAAAATTCCTACCCCCTTTTCAATTTTGACAATAAGCCCCGTATCCATACTGTAGTCACTCATACTCTTAAGAACAGCAATACCATTAATGAATTCCAGCCTTCCTGCACCGCAAAGCGCATTGAATTCATTTTCAAATATGTTAACCGAGTATGCCTGTAAAGATCTCAATATTCCTCCGATATGATCTGAAAATCGTAATTTGTTTATAAGCTCGTTTGCAGAATTATTAAATGGTATAATTACTGCCCGGGTATTATCTTCTATAAGCCTGAATTTTTCAGCAATATCCTTAAAGTCATATTTGAACCATTTACTCGCTCTTGAGCTAGGCGCTATCCCCATATCAAGGTCCTCTACTATATTTTTTATATCCAGTCCCCTTTCGCCATTCATACAATAGAGCTTTTCAAAGTAAGAAGTGATTGCCTGTGGTGAAGCCACATCATCACTGAACATTCTAAATATCTCTTCTGTAATCTCAGAGGATCTTTTAAAGTCCTCCGGTTGATTCCTTAAATAATCCCTTTCCGGCCTGAATACATGAACCTCACCCAGAACCAATCTACCTTCCTCATCAGAGAGTCTCCCCTCACGATTGCATCGACCCGCAGACTGTATTATGGAATCAAGTCCTGCCTCTGAACGGTATACTTTTGGGAAATCCACATCTACTCCTGCCTCAATAAGCCTTGTGGAAACCACTCTGCAGGGTTCCTTTTGCTTGAGATGGTCACGTATTTTAACGATTATACTTCTCCTATGTTCAGGACACATTAGGGTAGATAGATGATAGGAATTTTCACCTCGTATATTTTCAAAAAGGTTTAGTGCATGCTTTCTTGTGTTTACAATTATCAACACTTGCTTTTGATCTAAAAGCTCTTCAGATAATGCTATGTCATCAATAGTTTCTCTTTTTACTATTCGAGTTCGCCTGAATATGCTGTAAAGTTCATTTGTATTTCGGCATATTTCATTAATGTCCAGTTCCTTGAGAAACATAGCGTTTAGTGCCGGCTGAGTAGCACTGCACAATACTGCTGAGCAATTATAGTTATATACCAGCTCGGAGATTGCCCTTGTACATGGTTTTAGATACTGGGTAGGGAGCATTTGGACTTCATCAAAGATAATTACACTGTTTGCAATATTATGGAGTTTTCTGCATCTTGATGACTTGTTTGCATATAGAGATTCAAAGAATTGAACATTAGTAGTTATTACAATCGGCATATCCCAGTTCTCTGAAGACAGCTTCTTGATATTTTTTGGATCTTCATCGGGATCATCAAAATCATAATTCGAATGATGCTCCAATATGTTATGGGCACCAAGTATATCTGAAAATACTTTTGCATTCTGTTCAATGATGCTTGTATACGGGATGACATAAATTATTCTGCTCATGTTATTTCTTTTTAAATGATTAAGTGCAAAAGCCATGGAGGATAAAGTTTTACCTCCCCCCGTCGGTACCGTGAGTGTAAATAGCCCTCTGTCAGTATCGGCACTATCAATACAGCTTTGGAGAATCTCAGACCTTTTTATATTAATTATGTTGTCAGCTTTGCTAATATTATTAAGTACACTATCTAGCTTGCCCAACATTTCATCAAAATTATAGTTTACTGTTC
>JAEZIV010000201.1 GCA_023436515.1 Bacillota bacterium | reverse complement strand
GGAGCTAATCAGGCCGCTATGTATGGCTGGATAAAGGAATATGATAAGACCAGATATGTTCAGTATGAGTCCTGTAACCCTGCAAGCAATATTACTGACATCATATGTGCCATGTATCCTACGAGAGACTGGGTAGAACAGAAAATGGCAGATTCTGATGACCTGAGACCCTTTATAATGTGCGAATATGCCTATGCCAAAAGCAATAGCAACGGAAACTTTAAGCTCTATTGGGATCTTGTAGAAAAGTATCCCCGTTTCCAAGGGGGATTTATATGGGATTTCCAGGATAAGGCTTTGGTTCAAACGCTGGAGTCCGGGGTTTCCAGATATGTGTACGCCAAGGCCTTTGGCGAGGAGGTTTTTGATCCCATAGAAGATATGTGCCTAAACGGTGTGGTACTGCCCGATCTGAGCTGGAAACCATCTGCTTATGAAATAAAGAACTGTCAGGCTCCTGTTACAATTTATCATGACGGAAGTCCCTTCCCTAATGCCGGAGCTTACAGAATAAAAAACAATTATTTGTTTAAGGATTTAAGCCATTTACAGCTCAGCTGGGAGCTGCAATGCGATGGGGTTGTAGTGGACCAGGGCATTATGCAGCAATATTTCACAGCCCCGGGACAGTCTGACATACTTGAATACCCCGTGAATGCAGATAAAATATATGGTGAAGCCTTTATAAACATTACTGTTGCATTAAATCAGGATACACCATATGCAAAAGCCGGCCATACTATATATGTTTATCAAATACCTCTGCTGGAATCAACACTAAAGCCCTATGAGGCTAACATAAAGCAGGATAAGCTGACAATGCAGGAGACTGCTCAAGAGATCATTATTCTTGGTGAGAATACGGAAGTACGTTTTGATAAGGATAGCGGTATATTTACAAAGACTGTATTTAATGGAGTGGAAAGCTTTTTTGGAGGCAAGGATAATTTCTACCGTCCAGCTACGGGAATTGACGAGGGCTGCAGAAACTCCGGCGGCAATTATGCCACAGACTGGAGGGCTGCGGGATTAGATAAGCTAAACATAAAGGTTAATAGAATAGAAACTGCCCTTGCCGAGTCACAAGTATTTATATTTGCTGATGTAGAATATAATGACGGAGTCTTGTATGTCTCTTCCCAATATAGGATTGGCAGCAGAGGCATGAAAATAGATAAAACTGTTATTAACAATTGCCCCGGTGAGACAATTCCGCGAGTCGGATTATCTCTTGTGCTTCCGGAAGATAAGCAGCTAATAACCTGGTATGGTAGAGGCCCCTGGGAGAACTACATTGACAGGAAGGAGGCAGCTCTTATTGGCGACTATAGCAGTACTGTAGCCGAACAGTACACCCCTTATGTGAAGCCTGTTGAATGCGGTGGAAAAGAAGATGTGCGCCACCTGACCGTAAAGGATAAGCTGGGACACGGCATAAGGGTTACAGGAGCTATTCCCTTCCATTTTGATATACACGATTATTCAATAGACACCTGTGATAAGGCAATGTATGAGCAGGAGCTTGAAAAGGATAAGCTTGTTCACCTGAATATTGATCATCTGCATGCGGGCTTGGGCGGAGATAACGGCTGGTCCAAGAATATTCATACTGAGTACCGCATTGGAAGAGGCTATTATCATTATGAGATAGCAATTGAAGCTTTGTAATTACAAGGATTTTAGCCTCTCCTCTGGTTTATAGAACAATTCAATTCAATAAGAATACCAACAATGCAAAAGAGTATCGCAAAACTACTTAAAGTAGTCCAACGATACTCTTTTCTTTCCTAGAGTAATAGAATGTTCACATTCCATAATATTTAAAGTTCCAGTGGAATTTGAGTGCACTTATGATATTTACTGTATATCCTCTTGAACTATAGTATTAGCGAATTCTGAAATTTTAGGAACTCCTCATACCCCTATCAGGAGTCAGACACATTCTTTTTGCCCTTAGGGTTTGATTTCCTGGCCTTGTATAGCCAATACAGAATAATCGCTATAACTGTAATAACCGCAACTGATGCAATATTGAATAAGGATAGAAATCTCTTAACCTTATCGATATTGTGTCCTATAACTCTCCCGATTAATAAATAAATAACTTGCTGAAGCAGTATAGAAAATACAATATATGAAAAATAAATTCGCTTCCTTACCTTGAAGACTCCAGCAAACAAAACCATTATAGAACTGGTTCCCGGTATGAATTTACTCAAAATAAGTCCGTATTTCCCATACTTGTGAAAGACCTTTTCAGATCTCTTGATGTGCTTTTCATCAATATACTTCAAAACCAGCTTGTACCGTAAAACATCGTCACCTTTTTTGTACCCAAACCAGTAGACCAAGACTGAGCCCGATAAGCTACCTGTAAACGAAACCAGCAATATCAGAAATAAGTTAAAATTAGTACCTATAGTTGTCAAATAACCTTGAAAAATAATAATTACGTCTGAAGGAAAAGGTGGAAATATCAGTTGAAGAAAACCCGAAACAAAGAAGAACATATATGTTACAACAGGATTTCCATTTACAATGCTATGTATCGAATTAAGTATTAAATCCTCCATTTTATATATACTTCCTCCCTGGTCAATTTGTCAAAGTTGAATGTTCGCTGACATTTATTATACCCATATTTTGATAAAATGTCTGAATACAGTACATACACAAATAACAGCTCATTCCAAACAGCCAGTTGAAACCTAATATGCTGTAGAGAAATGAGCTGAAGCATTTACAATTTATTTATTCACCCTGTACAGGTGTATTTGAGGCATAGGACTCCTGGAAATCGAATATCTTTTTCGATAGGGTTGCAATATTGTTACATGCTGTACCAAAATCAACTTCCTCTGTCATAATAGAAAGTACATATGGATGGGTTCCAAAAACTATCCCCACGTCATTAGCGGTTTTTGTCTGATTTCCTATTTTATGAGCTACCTTTATATCCTTTGGAAGCTTGGCATCAATCCTGTCCTTCCAATCGGTATTCTCCAGATTATTTATCAATTCACCGTATACTTCCTCGTTTTCAAGGTAATGCTTGTAGAGATCCTGAGCCACAAGGGCCATATCATAAGGGCAAGACCTATGACGCTTTCCGTAGTATATCTTTCCGCCTATTCCCAAAATATATTGACGGACATTTTCGATACCAACCTGACGGATTATCATATTAACACCGCAATTATCACTTTTTCTAATAGACAGCTTCGAGGCTTCTCGTACAGTGTACTCGGTTCCAAAGGGAGAATTTTGAATAATACCAGTACCATATTCAAGATCCTCCTTTTTATAGACAAGCTTGTCCTCAAGTGTAACCTTCCCAGCTTCTATGTCCTTGAAAAGTAACATATTTATCGGAAGCTTTGAGGTACTTGCTGCAATGTACTCGATTTGGTCATTCACATTAACCATCTCGCCTGTTGCCAAATCAATAAATGTTACACCATATCTTCCGGGCAGCTTTGAAGTATAATCTGTTATTATTTTTTTCAGTTCCTCCATTTTGCCACTGGGTGTAACAGAGCCGACTTTAGGCAGATAGCCATGTGCTTGTGTAACTACACCCTTGTCATTCTCAGAACCGTTGGAGCTTGTGCTGTCTGACGGCTCGGTACTGGACGGATCTGCAGCAGTATTTGCACTTGTAGAATTAGACACCGTTCCAATGCTTGCTGCTCCTGGTTCGGAGGATTTTCCGAGCTGAGTTTCTGAAGACTGGGTAGCTGCTCCCGGCCCTAAAACCTCTGTAACATTCTCACGGTTAAGCACCAAATATATGGCCATAATTATAGCTATTATTGATAAAACAGTTGTAGAAATAACCAGCCTTCTTCTTCGCCTGTATTTTCTTTCATTCTTAAAATGATACCTACTCATGTTGTCCTCCATGTTATTACTGAAGAGTAAAGTTAACGAACTCTATTTTAACCTAATTCATTCTTTATTTCAAACTATATATGACCTTTTTAAGTAGTATTGTCATTTCCCTGACCAAGTAAGGTATTTCTACTGCTTGCTGTTTTCGAACATAAGTCTGCAGTTATCTGCTCTGTATTTTGAATAAATATACTCCACTGCCTGCCCACTCTTTGAAAACAGGGTGTTCTGAAGCTTAATAAGTGGCTGACCGGGCTGTACACGAAGTAGCGGAGAATCATTGTTATCAGCAAAAATAATTTCCAAAATACTTTTACTTTTATCAGGAATCAAGGGATACTTCCCCCGTAATATGTCTATGGAGGATTTTCCGTCCTTTAGCTGATTAACTATATCAGGAAAAAGGTTTAGGGGAATATAGGATTTATTCAGAGAATAAACCTCTTTGCTCTGAGGGTTTATGAAGGAGAGGTAGGTTATCACAGCTATTGGCATACCGGTGTTATAATTAAAAATGGAATTTAATATATCAAGAGATGAACTTTCAATCACAGAAATATCAATAATGTTCTTCTCGGCAGGAGCCTGACAATCCAGTATAGAGTCGGTAAAGCCGGTATAATTCTTTATATCAATAAGGTTTTTACGACCAAAGACAAAGGTTCCTCTTCCCTTCTCCTTATATAAATATCCACTGTTGGTTAGTTCAGAAATAGCCTGTCTGACGGTGGGCCTGCTTATATCAAACTGCATACAAAGGTCTTGTTCCGAAGGAATCTGAGAATCGGGAGCATACTCATTGGATTCAATTTTCTTAATGATCAAATCCTTCAATTGAAGGTACATAGGAATACTGCTGAACTTATTTATCATAATTACTCTCCATTCCGGTACAAGCTAATCTCTCATAATTAGACAATATACCAACTAATATTATCCTTAGTAATAATGCGCCTATGCCATGTGTACTAAAAAAGATAGGATGATGTATTGACATCCTATCTTTTATTATATCAGATAGCTAATTTATTCTTCAATAGGCTTTAGGTTCTAAGTAGCAGAAATTTACAGCAGCTGACAGCTTACGACATACAGTTAAACCTTTAGTTCAACCTGTATATCGGATACTTCTGAAGCCTCCAATACAGGCTTAACCTCATTTTCAATAAACTCTACAACCTGTTCCGGACTTCTGCCTATATAATTCTTGGGTTCAAGAACAGCATTCAATGCTTCAAGAGACATTCCAAACAAGGGGTCAGCAGCTATTCTTTCAATGAGATCATTTGCTTCACCATCAACCTTGACACGTCTTCCTGCATCCATAGAGTGCTTTCTTATCTGTTCGTGAAGCTCCTGTCTGTCGCCTCCGTGCTTTACAGCCTCCATCATAATATTCTCGGTGGCCATAAACGGAAGCTCCTCCATTACATGCTTGAGAATTACCTTGGGGTATACCACAAGACCGCTTGCAATATTGATGTATATGTTGAGTATGGCATCAGTTGCAAGGAAGGCCTCAGGTACCGATATTCTCTTGTTTGCCGAGTCATCCAGTGTTCTTTCAAACCACTGAGTTGAAGCTGTAATAGCAGGATTAAGAGCATCCACAATTACATATCTTGCCAAGGAGGATATTCTTTCGGCTCTCATGGGGTTACGCTTGTAAGCCATTGCAGAGGAACCGATTTGTTTCTCTTCAAAAGGCTCTTCAATCTCCTTCATGCTCTGAAGTAATCTCATATCATTACTAAACTTGTAAGCACTTTGAGCTATTCCGCTGAGTACATTTAAAACTCTGCTGTCCAGCTTTCTGGGATAGGTTTGACCCGATACTGCAAAAACAGACTTAAAACCTATTTTTTCTGCAATAAGCTGCTCAAGCTTTTTAACCCTTTCATGATCTCCATCAAACAAGCTCAGAAAGCTGGCCTGAGTTCCTGTGGTACCCTTCGAACCTAAAAGCTTCATGTTATTAATAGTATGCTCCAGGTCCTCCAGGTCCATAAGCAGCTCCTGAATCCAGAGAGTTGCCCTCTTTCCTACAGTCACAAGCTGAGCAGGCTGGTAGTGAGTAAAGCCCAGGGTTGGCATATCCTTATATTCCAATGCAAAATCAGAAAGCTTTTTAATGAGTATGAGTATTTTGCTTCTTACAAGCTTTAAGGCTTCTGTCATAACGATTATATCTGTATTATCTCCAACGTAGCAGGAGGTGGCTCCAAGGTGAATAATTGCCTTTGCATCGGGACACTGCTCACCATAAGCATGAACATGGGACATAACATCATGCCTGAATTGCTTTTCATATTGTTCAGCCACTTCATAGTTTATACTGTCCTTCATAACTTTGAGCTGATTTATCTGCTCTTCGGTAATATTAAGTCCAAGCTCTCTTTCTGCTTCTGCCAATGCAATCCAAAGCCTTCTCCAGGTTTTAAATTTCATATCAGGAGAAAAAATCTGCTGCATCTCGCTGCTGGCATATCTTGCATTAAAAGGACTTTCATATACATTTTTCATTTTTCCAATCTCCCATCTGCGCGTAGTAGAAAATTTGTAACGGGTAAATATTTTTAAGATCTCTGCTAGTAAAATCCAGCAATTAATATTATACAACAAAACCCGAATATTTGCACCTCAAACATCAAAAATGTTCGGATAATTTTTGTGCAAAAAAAGTGCGGGAAAATATCCCGCTTTAGACATTTATGAATATTAGAATGTAAAAGAAGATAAAACTCCTGTACTCTTCTAAACTCATGTAAAATTAAATTCTTAATCCGTTATTCCTTCAAGCCATTTCCGAAAAATAAAAGAATTTTTTAGAAATGGACTATTTATTAACTCAGGTTACATTGCTGCAAGTGCTTTTTTTGCTGATACTAACTGAACACTTATGCTAAGTATTTCAATAGCCTTCTTAAGCTCTTCAACAGGAGGTAAGGTTGGAGCAATTCTTATATTTCTGTCTTTTGGGTCCTTACCATATGGATATGTAGCTCCGGCCTTTGTCAATACAACACCTGCTTCCAAGGAAAGCTTTTCAACCTCCTTTGCACAGTTGTCCAGTGTATTCAGGCTAACGAAGTATCCCCCATTTGGTTTGTTCCAGGAGGCTATATCCTTACCGCCCAATTCACTTTCCAGTATCTCAAGTACCATATCAAACTTAGGCTTAAGAATTTCAGCATGCTTTTTCATTTGAGCATTTATTCCCTCAAGATTCTTAAAATACTTAACATGTCTCAGCTGATTTATCTTATCGTGTCCGATTGTCTGTATAGTCAAGCTTTTTTTAATACTGTTTATATTCTCCACGCTTGCAGCCAGCATTGCTACACCAGCACCTGGAAAACTGATCTTCGAGGTGGAGCTGAATATATAAACCATATTTTCATTGCCCCTTGCCTTACATGCAGTGAGAATGTTCTTCAACTCATCTGGCTTGTCGGACAAGTGATGAACGCAGTATGCATTATCCCAGAATATTCTGAAGTCTTTTGCTTTTGGTTTGAGAGCTGCTATTCTGTCAACAACCTCATCGGAATAGGTTATTCCGTCAGGATTGCTGTACTTGGGAACACACCACATACCCTTTATACTTTCATCCTCTGCAACCAGCTTCTCAATAGCTTCCACATCAGGGCCATCCTGCTTCATATCAACAATAATCATTTCTATGCCAAAAAGCTCACAGATTGCAAAATGGCGGTCATACCCAGGGCTGGGACATAGGAATTTAACCTTATCCAGTTTGGACCATGGAGTACTACCCAAAACCCCAAGTGACATAGCTCTTGCAACTGAATCATACATAAGATTTAGGCTGGAGTTTCCTCCGATAATAATTTCACTTGTATCAACCTCAAGCATCTCTGCAAAAATTGCCTTGGCTTCAGGAAGTCCGTCCAAAACACCGTAATTAAATGTATCTGTACCGTCAGCAGCTTTACGAAGCTCCTTGGCAGGAATATCAAGCATTTCCATACTAATATCCAATTGCTCGGAACAAGGTTTTCCCCTTGTCATATCAAGCTTTAATTTTTGATCTTTAAAAGAAGTGTATCTAGTCTCAAGGTTTTCTATCTCTTTCTGTAATTCACTTTTAGATAGTTTACTATAAATGTTCATCGTTCTCTCCTCTCAAACACAGTTTAACCTAGATTAATTCTAATATAGTTTAAGCTAATTTGCAAGTTTATTATATTGTCTATTCAAAAAATTATTTTAATGAGTGCATTATTAAATCATTCAAATAATTTCTGCAGGAATTTCAAGAATAAACTGCAGTTATCAGGGAAAAAATAAGAAAACCTAATAAATTTAAACAGCTATACTATTTTGAGGGCTATACATGGATTTTGACAAGTATACTACTGCCGAGCAAATAAAGTATCTCCAGGAAGAGATTAGGGCTGCCAAGAAGAAGAAATCCCAACGTAAACGTACTATAGGAAAAGCAGTAAATTATGTGGGTTACTTTATTTTGCTTTCATTTCTGGCATACCTTCTGATTACTATTCAAATATCCAGACATGCAGGGAACACCCCTGAGCTTTTTGGCTACCAGCTATATTATATTAAAACAGGCAGTATGGACCCAACCCTTCCTGCTGGAGCCATAATACTGTCAAAAACACCTGCTGACAGCACTTCTTTAGAGGTTGGCGATATTATAACCTTCAAAAAGAATAATTCAATAATAACTCATAGAATCATTGAGGTAATTAAAGGTAAGGGTATAAGTTACAGGACAAAAGGCGACAGCCCTGTAAATTCACCCGACCCTGAGCCGGTTTACCCTGAAGAAATAAAGGCGGTATTAATAATAAAGCTATATTAGAGGTGCACATGCTGGAAAACAATAATAATAAGGTTTTATGTATTGATAGACTTTACTCTCTGGAATATTATGATAACTTTAAGAATCACAGTTTGGAGCATGTACTAAAGAATATTAACTTTGCTGCAGGTTCAGGAGAAATCTGGAGCTTCTTAGGCAGCTCTGTTTTTGAGGTTAAGCTATTACTTGAAATCATGGCAAATTCCAGAGCCTTTGAAGAAGGTAAAATCCTAATAAATGGTTCTGATATCACAGGTAGAGTTGGAATAGTTTTGCCTCAAATCTTTTATATTGGCAGCACAAATATGGCCTTTGGTAATATGAATGTACTGGAATACCTTATGTTTATAACAAGCAGTGCGAGAAGAAGAACCGTTTTAAGGCAGGAGTACCTGCTTGATTTTCTATTGAGGGTGGGTCTTGAATATATTTGTCTTACCCCCATTGTGAGGCTGACTGTTGAGGAAAAAACTCTGTTATTACTTACTGCCGCCCTTCAAAGCCAAAGCCAACTCATAATAATGAATTTGCCCAGACTTCAATACTCACAAACTGAAATAGAAGTGATTAATAACCTTGGGTCGGTTATCAGGCAGCAAAAGAAATCCCTAATACTGAGTACTCAGTATTCAGAGTTGGCTCAGGCTGTTAGTACACATATCTGTTATATTGACAAGGGGAGCATCATTTTCAGTGGAGCACTGGGTTACTTTCTTGACAAATATGACAAGGTAATCTATATCCTGTCCATGGAGGATGCTAATGCCACAGCTGTTTACGATATACTCACCCTGGTTCTTCCTGAGTTTAAATATTTTATAAGTATTAATAGGGTATATGTTATCGATGATAAAGGTATTAAAAATGCATATTCAAAGCTTCTTAGTACCTTGAACAGCTATGGGATAAAACCTGATTTGATTAGGAAAAATAAAAAGAATATTAATTCTGCATTGCAGGAGTTGCTGAGGGTACATGATATACAGTAACAATTTTTTCAAAAAAGAACTGAAAGAAGCTTACTTTGATCGTGATATAAGTGTAAGATACAGGTTTTCCTATGCCCTGTTTATTGCCTTGCTATCCTTCGGAACCCATTTTGTACTGATTACTTTCGACAGGAGTATTGTAGCTGAGATCGCTCCCAGATATTTCGATAAAAGCTATTTCAGCGTATTAACAGTATATTCAGATACCTCATACATTTTCTTTTTATTCTATCTGGCTGCTAACTATCGACATATTACTTTTGCAGAAATAAAGGAAAACAAATGGTATATATTGATGAAGTTCGGCTTTAACCCTGTAAAAATGATTTTTGAAAAGCTTTATGCAAGATTGATCACCGTTATATTAATCTATGGGGCAGGTTTTTTCATTGTCTCAATTTTTACAAGTATTTTGAATTACCCCATTATTTCCTCTTACTTTATTCCGTTATTTATACTTGGCCTGGTAGACACACTGTATGTTCTGTTAGTAATTATGACCTCTTCCCTCTATCTGAAAAAAGGAATACTTTCAGATTACTTTATGGCTGTCTCAATTGTATTTATCTTTATACTAAAGGGTATATTCAAATACTACCGAATACTAAATGATAAGAGCAAATTTACCGGGATTGAAGTGTTAACTAACTTTTCAGCGTACTTTTTTGCTCTAGGGCTAATAGGAGTTTTATGTATTTTGGCTATTATTATAGGAGTTGAAGTCAAATCAAAGTACTATCATTTTTCCTTCTATATAAAGGATCTTGATTTTCCTAAGGAGTTAAGGGTAGTTTTAGGACCGGATGTAAAACCAAAAAGAAAGCTGTTAAGGGAATACGATGTAAAAACCAGAATTAAAATTTCATCCGGTATTATTAACACTGTTCTTGTAATAGTTATTTCTGCTTTTATTATATTTAACCTGTTTATTCTTCTAGTTTCAATATCTGCTGCTCCTGGTAAGGTACCGGCAATCCTGAATATTGTCCCCTATGTTTTTCAGTCAGAAACAATGGAGCCTTCCATAAGCTATAATGATATGGTCTTTTTTAGGGAGATAGACGAAAAGGGTTCAGTTGACATGGGTGAAATTGTTCTGTTTAAAAGTCGTGAACAGGAGTATGTCGCCAGAATTCAAGCTTTTAATGCTAACGGCATTGTTGTAGATATTGACAATTATCCAGATCGCAATAGCTCACGAATTTATCTGCAGACCATAAACCGAGATCAGATTTATGGAAAATATGTAGGTAGAAGCCGTTGGCTGGGTGCTCTGGTCCTCTTTTCAAAAACCTCACTTGGGCGAATTTTCTTACTTCTGGTTCCCACCTTATTGTTGTTCTATTACAAACAAATTTCTGATTTCTTCACCTATATTAATCTAAAAAGGATGAGGGAATAATAATCCTACTGTACATTATTATTCCTTTGAAATAGGTGCATCATAAGACTATAATTGAAAATGTAAATGGTTTATGTAAACTATTAATTCAATTTAGTTTTATTTTGGAGGTAAATCAGTGAAAAAATTACTTATATCCACCGCACTTGTATTAGCAATATTAACTTCCCTTGTAGCAGGTACCTTAGCAACCTATACTAAAACCCTTGCTCCTATAACTGGGTCAGCTACTGCTAAACAATTCTATATTGGAACCAGCGAGACTTTCTTCCCTGATATTAAGCTCGCTCCCTCAGAAAAAGATGAGTGGAATTTTAACGTAGTGAACTTCAAGGATGGAGAAAACGGCACAACAGAAGTGGACACAGATATCACGGTAACTTTAAATGTTAGCCCAAAAGAAGGTAAGCAGGCAATTGATGGACTTCATGTAAGCCTCTATGATTCGAACAACAATCAACTTGGTACAACAATTGTTAAGTCAGGAGAGATGAGCTTCAATATAGAAAATGCCTTTCCTGCAAATGTAAAAGCAACAAAAAGCTTTAAGCTTGTTGCAGATTGGAAGAACCCCTTTGCAGGTGATACTGTTGATACCGAAAATGCCGAGAACAACCATTCCACATCTATCGGAGTAACTGTAACAGGAAGTCAGCACGTGGATTAATTTTGCCCTTTGGCGAACTGAAGTATAATCAATATAAATGGCTGGTCCTGATAGAGGTCCAGCCATTGGTCTTATATTATATAGGAGGGTTGCATCTAATGAAAAAGATTCTTATACTCATTTTGTTTACCACTTGCATAGCTGCCTCCCTTTTAACTGATTCGGCTGCTGTTTATACAAAAACAGTTACTGTTATCAAGGGCTCTGTTACAGCAGAAAGTGTATTCTGCAGCCACTACCCGATCTGGAGTGCTGCAAAGGAGTTATCTCATCAATATAAAATAAATGATATTGTACAATACAACGGTAAGCACTATCGGAGAAAGGATTCAGGATATAATACCAACTTACTGACTCCTGATAAAAATAAGAGTTGGATTGAGATTGAGTGTGACAAGTGCTAAAATAAGGCAATCTCTTCCCTGATGGTTCTATACCATAACGGTTTTTATAAGTCTCATAAAGTTCTCACCGGCTATTTTTCTTATTAGTGTGTCACTATAATTAAGCTTAAGCAATTCATTTATAAGTGTAGAATAGCATTGCACCCCTTCCAGACCCACGGGAGTTGATTCAATACCATCAAAATCCGAACCCAGTCCGAGAGTATCTTCACCTGTCAAGGCTGTTATATATTCTATATGTGCTATTACATCCTTTATTGAAGCTTTCCCAGTATCACTAAGAAAAGCCGGATATAAATTTAGGCCCGTTACTCCACCATTTTTCTTTAATGCAAGGAGCTGCTCATCGGTCAAGTTTCTTAAATGCCCGCAAACCTTCTTTGCGTTTGAATGGGTAGCAACAATCGGAGCTTTGCTCAAATTAATTACATCCCAAAAACCGGCCTCCGATATATGAGATACATCTATCAGAATACCCATTTTATTCATTTCAGCTACCACTTCTCTTCCAAATGGCGTTAGTCCCCCACCCGATATACCGTCCAATACTCCATCTGCTATCTCATTTCGGTAATTCCAGGTCAAGGTCATTGCCCTAACTCCAAGCTCATACAGCATTCTTAAAGAGGAAATACTTCCTTCAAGCGCTTCTCCGCCTTCAATTGTAAGGACTGCAGCTATTTTTCCCGAATCACAGGCAATGTTGATATCCTTGTAATTACGACATAACATTATGTCATTTTTATTAATTTCTATTTCTTTGTATAGCTTGTCAATAATACTTAGGGTTCTTCTTAACGCGCCTCTTCTTGCGTAATCAGGAGATATAAAGGCAGCAAAAAACTGGACATAGCTTTCATAGCCCTTTAACCTTTCCAGGTCAAGGTGGCAGTTGTTTTTTCGAAGGGCAGCACCGCTCTTCATAATTGAAGTAATAGTGTCACAATGTGCATCTAAAATCAGCATTGATATGCCTCCTGAAAATATATTTTATTCCGGAATCAAAATGCATTGGTTATATGATTTAGACTCTTGATTTCACTAGTGCCTGCATGCTCTGATAAAATAATCTCAATTACGTCAAAACGTGTACAGTTGTTCAAATAATTTGAATTTGCAAGGTAAATTGAGGCTAACTGGCGAATTTTCTTCTGCTTGGAGGGGGTTACTGCTTCACCTGGGGTCCCAAAGGTACTTGATCGTCTGGATTTAACCTCTATAAAACAAATATATT
>JAEZIV010000149.1 GCA_023436515.1 Bacillota bacterium | reverse complement strand
AAGCACAGCTTTGACGCCTCTAGAACAGTTGATGGTCTTAAGCTGATGGCCTGGGGTTTCTTTAAGAAGCTTGTAATTGCCGACAATCTGGCTTTGGCAGTCAATGCTGCTTACAAAAACCCTGAGGCTGTAAACGGATTGACTCTGGTTCTTGCAACCTATTTCTTTGCTTTTCAGATATACTGCGACTTTTCCGGTTATACCGATATTGCAAGAGGTGCTTCAAGGGTAATGGGTATTGAGCTGATGGAAAATTTCAAGCTCCCCTATTTCGCAAAGTCCATATCTGAGTTCTGGAGAAGATGGCATATATCACTCTCGAGTTGGTTCACTGACTATGTATATATCTCACTTGGCGGTAACAGATGTGCAAAATGGAAGTGGCAGAGAAATCTTATGATTGTATTTATATTAAGCGGATTATGGCATGGTGCTGCCTGGACCTATGTTATCTGGGGTGGACTGAATGGGTTTTATCTGGTTTCAGCTCTATGGACAAAGGGGATTAGGGACAAGCTTACTCATTTCACCAGGTTGGATAGGGTTCCTGCTCTGGGGAAGGTTATAAAAGTAATAATAAGCTTTAATCTGATATGCTTCTCTTGGATTTTCTTCCGAGCTACAAGCTTTTCAAATGCTCGTTTTATAATAAAAAAGATATTTACCGACTTTTCATTAAATATTAATTTCACCTCTGTTGGCATAACAAAATATCAGGTTGTGATATGCTGCTGCGTGATACTGTTTCTGGTGATTGTACAGCTGTTCCAGCGCTCCAGGGTGTTGAGTGATGAGATTTCTAAGAGACCTATAGTTGTACGCTGGGGCTTGTATTACGCAGGTTTAATTCTGTTAATTCTATTCGGTGTTTTCAATACAAGCACATTTATTTATTTTCAGTTTTAATATCTGTCAGGATTTACAATAACGGTGAAAAAAGTCTAAAGAAGCTTTCTGCCATTTTTGACAAAAGGCTTCTTTTTTCATAATCCTCTTTTGTCAGTAATCTGCTTACAGCCCTATCCTGTTCAAAAATGGAAGTACACCTTGTACAGATTTCCTTCCCATACATAAAGGCATTGATTTCAAAATCCAGTGAAAAGCTCCTCATATCAATATTGGCTGACCCAATGGAAGCACATAAATCATCCACCACCAGCATTTTTGCATGTAAAAAGCCAGGATATATATATACCTTCACCCCGCAATCAATTATGTCCTTGATATAGGACATAGTAGCCTTGTAAACATACTGTTTATCTGGCACCCCCGGTATCTGAAGTATAATCTCCACACCGGCCAGAGCAGAATTCTGAAGCGCTTCAAGTATTGAGGCATCGGGAACGAAATATGGAGTTTGAATCAATACCTTACGCTTTGCAGAATTGATCATTTTCAGTAAGCCTCTCTTGATCTCTTCACAATTTGTGTCTGGACCACTGGATACTATCTGTATGCCGATATTACCCTTTCCTGACGCTATTTCAGGGAAATACCGAAGGGAATCAAACCTGTCGGCGTCCTGCTTGGTGGAGTACAGCCAGTCCTCTATAAATCTCAGCTGCATATCAAGTACGCTGGTTCCGGTTATCCTTAGATGGCTGTCCCTCCAGGGCTTAATTTTCTTATGGAGGCCCATATACTCATCCCCTATATTAATTCCTCCCATATAGCCTATTCTTCCGTCAATTACAACAATTTTTCTATGGTTTCTGAAATTCACCTTAAGGTAGTTATCAATAGTATTTGAAAAATAACTGGCAACCTCTCCACCCTTTTCTACTATAGAGGAATATGCTTTAAAAGGGAAAAGCAGGTTTGAGCCATGGTCAATTAAAACTCTTACCTCCACCCCTTCTCCCGCCTTTTTTGTTAATAAGTCAATGAGTTTTTTACCAATGTTGTCATTCTCCAGTATAAAATATAGCAAATGAATGGACTCTCTAGCCTCTTGTATATCCTTAAGTAACTGAGAGTATTTTTCCTGGGCTGTAGTATAAATGGTTACCTCATTATCATCTGTGTACGGGCTAAAAGAGGTTGCAGCATTAAGCCTCATAAGCTGCTTCATCTCCTCACCCGAATACTTTGGAACTCTTATTTCCCTGCCATAGGATATTTTGTTGGAATGCTTAAAAACCTTATGGCTATATTGCTTATAGGATTTCCTTCCAAGTAGCAGATATAGAAAAAAACCTATGACAGGCAGCAATAGCAGAGTAACAACCCAACTTAATGCCTGCACAGGTTTTTTGCGTTCAAAGAAAACAGCCATTATTATAAAAAAGATATTTGCTACAACAATTAACAAAGAGATTGGTGAGATTATACTATTCATATACTTCTATACTCTATTCTCCTATCTCAGCCTGATTAAATGCATTTTCTACATCAGTTGCTTTAGATAATCAAGCTTATTGTACTCCTTACCTAAATGCTCTTTTATATATCTTCTTGAAATAATTCCAAGCTCCTTAACAGACTGCTCTGAAAGTGAAAAGCTAAAAAGCTTCTGAGGACTGACCTTCATAATATATTTCAAGGCTTTTACCGTCCCCGGGAGAAGGGGAATCAGCCTTCCTCCTGTTGCTGCACATTGCTTACAGACAATGCCGGAATTATCCAAATCAAAAAACATATTATCGTCCTCAGTTTTATTGCAATTTACACAGCCGGTTACGTGAGGCTCATAGCCCAGAAGTGCCATAAGTCTCAGTTCAAATACTCTTGTTACCAATTCCAGGGGGCGATCTGTTTTAGCTATTACATACAGCGTGTTAAGAAGGAGCTTAAGTACGCTTTCGGATGGGTCTCCCTCCTGTACGTTATCGTATATCAACTCTAGTATATGGGAGGAGTAAGTAAGCTTGTAAATATCATTCCTTATTTCGTAGTTTGGCTCAATAACCTCACAGCAGGACATATTATATAATTCCTTGCCCTTAAAAAGCATATAGTCACTGAAGCACAACAGTTGGGTACCACTGCTCAGGGAGTTTTTTGGCCGCCGTGCATTTTTCGCCGCTACTGAGATCTTTCCCTCTTCAGCCGTCAACACTGTAACTATCTTATCAGCTTCACCGGTATTAACTTCCTTTATAACTATCCCCTTAAAATGAACACACCCCATTATGTCTGCGGCCCCCGACTAAAAAGTCTTTATTTTTTCTTGTTCTGATATCCCAGGCTTTTAAGCATAGTGTCATTATTACGCCAATCAGGCTTAACTTTAACCCACAGCTCAAGAAATATCTTAGTATCCAATAATCTTTCTATCTCATATCTTGCTGCACTTCCGATCTTTTTAAGCATCACACCCTGCTTGCCTATTATTATTCCCTTGTGTGAGCTTTTTTCACAGTATATTGTTGCCTGAATATTGATAATTCCATCCTCTCTTTCCTTAAAGGACATCACCTCAACTCCCACCCCATGAGGTACCTCTTCATCAAGGTTAAGCAGCACCTTTTCACGTATCATTTCAGCAGCTATTACCTTTTCGGGTTGATCGGTCAAGGTGTCCTCAGAGAAAAATTGCGGGCCTTCAGGTATATATTGCAAAGCCTCCTTAATAATAATATCGGTACCGTCCTGCTTTAAGGCCGATATAGGTATTATTGCCTTGAAGTCCATTAGCTTGCTGTAGCTGTCGATAACCGAGAACAGCTTGTCCTTTGCAACAATGTCCACCTTATTTACAATTAAAAATACGGGAGTCTTAAGCTTTCCAAGCTGTTCGGCAATGCTTGCATCCAAGCTTCCGGGAGCTGATGTTGCTTCTACCAGAAAAAGTATGAGATCAACCTCCTTCATGGTTTCGGCAGCCACATTCACCATATATTCTCCAAGCTTGGTCTTTGGCCTGTGTATGCCCGGAGTGTCAATTAACACAAGCTGGCACTGCTCATTGGTTATTATGCCCCTTATGGTATTTCTAGTTGTTTGGGGCTTATTTGACATAATAGCTATTTTTTGCCCTGTCAGAGCGTTTAATAGCGTTGATTTCCCTACATTCGGTCTTCCAATTACTGATACAAAACCTGATTTAAATGACATACGTCCTCCAATTTATTTATTTAAAGCTTCTGAATGCATTTGGCAGCACATCTCCAAACCGCATTTTTATGTATTCTCCATTTTTTTTTGTACTAATAACTTCCATATCATCGTCTGCAAACTCTGCCAGAACCTGTCTGCATATACCGCAGGGGTGTATTAAGTCAGGGGCATCACTGGTTATGGC
>JAEZIV010000119.1 GCA_023436515.1 Bacillota bacterium | reverse complement strand
TGATTATAGTGTACAAATTCTCTAAAATATACTGCAAATTTCTAAGGTTTAATAGTCATTTTTTAAGATTGGATATCTACTTTCTATGTTTATGTTAACATTTTACATTTATTGACTTTATTTGTATTTATCTCATTTTGTATAGACGTCCCCATAAATCAGTAAAAATGTGCGCCCGGCATGCGCACCACAAAAAGGTCGTCAGATGAGTAAAAAACTCAACTGACGACCTTTTCAAGAAGTATGTAGTGCAACCCGTTGTATAAAATCCTTCTCGGGAAGCTCAAATTTATTCAAGGTTCTTTTCAAACCTGTTATTCAACATTGTGTATTATAATTTATCAGCTTCAACGCAGCTATTTCAGAATGGCACCCGCTGTTAGAGCATTCTCTATCTGCTCATTTCCAATGAGATATACAATAATCATTGGTAAGCTTGTAATAATCATGGCGGCCCCTATTTGACCCCAGTGTGAAACTCCAATGCTTACAAAGAAGTTTAGCAGTCCCACTGTTAAAGGCCTTATTGCATCATCAGCAGCTAAGATAAATGCAAGGAAGAATTCGTTATATGTATTCATAAATATTAAGACACATTGAGTCGCAATTGCAGGCTTAATCACAGGAAGAATAATCCTGAAGTAAGTTTGGTAAATATTGCAGCCATCAATACAGGCTGCCTCCTCAAGCTCCTTTGGCAAACTTCTAAAAAATGCGTATAACATAAGAACGCATGATGATAGTGCAAAAGCTGAATAAGGTAGTATCAGACTGAGGTGACTACCCTTTAGGCCCATGTTTCTTACCATAATAAGAATAGGTATGATTACAACCTGTGCGGGGATTACCAGTCCCATAGATATATAGCTCAGGGCGGCACCTTTAAACTTCCAGTTCATTCTGCTCAGACAATATGCGAACATACTTCCTAAGGTTATTGTTATTGCTATAGTACTTAAAGAATATATCATGCTATTAGATAGGTATCTTAAAAAATTAAACTGCTCAAGAGCATCACCATAGTTGTTAAAAACCCACTGTTGCGGAAGACCAAAGGGGTTATCATATACCTCACTCTTTGATTTGAAGGACATATTTATCATCCAATAAAGGGGAAACAGGAAGGTTAGCCCGATTATCACTATAACAGCACTTATTAGTAATTTGTATATTTTACTTTTTTTCATCTTAAACCCCCTGTTAAAATTCTATCTTTTCTTTTGCCACAAATCTGTTGATTAGTAATGTGATCACTAAACATTCCAATACAAATAAGATTGCGATGGCACAGCCCTGTCCAAAGTCGGATGCTGAGAAGGCTTTATAGAATAGTTGGTAAATAACCGTTCTTGATATTTCCCCAGGACCTCCGGCAGTCATGATCCTTACATGAGCAAATTGTGACATACACCCCAAGGTTGATAGCACCAGCAGATACTTTGAAACGTCCTGTAAAAGAGGAATTGTAATCTTAATACTGGTTTTGATGAAACTGGCCCCATCGATAACAGCCGCCTCATAATATGTCTTTGGAATGGCCTTTATCCCTGTGTAGAAAAGAAGGGCATTTAACCCAATGTATTGCCATAAAAACGCTACAGTTATTGCTAAAACCACTGTTCTTTCATCAGACAGCCATGCCAATGCCAGCCCATCCAGTCCCACTGCTCTCAATATGCTGTTTATCAACCCCCATTGAGGTTCATATATTGCAATCCACATTTGTGCTATTACAGTTACCGACAAAACGGCGGGAAATACACAGCTGGCCTTGAAAAACCTTCTCACTATCTCACCCTGCCTATCAATAACCAATGCAAGAAGCAGAGATATGGGCAGGCCTACAAAGATAGATATTATAACGATAATGAAAGTGTTAAGATTGGATTTCCAAAAGGTTGCATCCTTTAACACACTCACGTAATTTTCTATACCAATATACCCCATATTCTTAAAGCCGTCATTATTCTGAAAGCTGATCAGAGCTTCAGGAAAAAGGGGATAGATAACAAAGGCAGTAAATAGCAGCAATGCAGGAAATGAAAAAATAAAAATGGCCAGTTTGTTACTATAATATTTGTTCATATTTATGCCCATGCCCAGCATTTCGCACAAAACGTCATGAAGGAAATGGAATGGGCCCGGTATCTCCTTTACTAATTTTTGATTTCTTTCAACTTCATCACCTATTAATTAACATCCCTATATGAAGGAAATCATATAGGGATGTGTTTTCATCTACTTTTCTATACAGGCTACTTGAAGTTTTCAGCCCAAACTGGATTAATTGCCTTTGCATAGTCTTCCGGTGAGAATTTACCTGTAAGCAGCTTACTGTTTAATGTAGAAATCTCAGCAGACATTTTAGTATTAAAGGTTGCAGCCCACATTGAAGGAACCTTTACCTTTGCTGCATTGAATTGATCCAAGCTCTTCTGCAGTAAGGGAGATATACCTTCTATCTTCACTCCTGTTTCAAGTGCTGTTGGAGCCTTTTGTTCAGTATTGTAGTACAATGCATCCTGAGTTGCGCAGAACATTGCAAATTGAGCGGCTACTTCAGGATTCTTAGTTTTTGCAGATACTAGATAACCGCTTAATGGTGCACCCCAGAATTGAATGGAACCATTTGCATCATTTCCTTCTTTAGCTGAGGGCCATACAATAAAGTCTGTATCAGGAGAAGCCTTTTCAAGATTGGTTGTTTCCCAGGTGAACATTGCCAGCATAGCAGCTTTGCCTGAAGTGTACATCTCAACAGCAGGGCCGTAATCAACGTTTGTTACGCCTTGAGCAAAAGCGCCAACCTGAACAAGCTTTTGAATTCTTCCAAGTGCACTTAATACAACAGGGTTGTTAAAGTCAGTTTTATTATTTACAAGGTCAATGGCAACCTGTGGATCTTCAGCCATTATCATTGTCTGAAGCATATGTAGATTCGGAGTCCAACCATCTTTTCCAACGATTGACATTGGAACAATGCCGGTGCCCTTCAAGGTTTCACATACTTTAACCAATTCATCGAAGGTTGTTGGTACCTGAATATTATTCTTTGCGAAAATATCCTTATGGTACCACAATCTAGGTGTAAAGTATTGATCTGCTCCAGGCTGAACGCAGTACAGCTTACCGTCCTTGTCAGGAGTTATTACTTCTGCGATTTTAAATTTTTTGTCAAAACCGGACTTTTGTACATATTGTGCTAAATCTAAAGCATTTCCGGCTTGAACTACAACAGATGAGAGGTTCTGTTCCGAGAACCATACGTCAGGCATATCACCGGATGCATTATAAGCCTTCAGCTTATTTGCATAGTCCTGTCCGCCGCCGCCCAGATCGTATTCAACTTCAACATTCGGCATATCTTTTGCAACATTAACTTTGATATATTTTTCGCGGATATTATTTCTATTTTCATCGGCACTTAAGGAAAGGAATTTGATCTTAACTTTTTCTGTATTCTGAGCAACATCCGCTGTTGATTCAGCAGTTGATTCAACTGTACTTTTGTCAGCACCCTTTGTTGACTCTGTAGCTACCTTGTCTCCGCCACATGCTGCTAAGGAAAACACCATAGCCAATGCAACAACACCAGACATAAGCTTTGTTAACTTAATCATTTTACAGCCTCCTTGTTTCATTCATAATCAACCAAGTAAATTGCCCTTTCGAAAGGTGTATGTAACCGTTACATGTTGATTATAGAACCAGGATAGCTGTCTTAGAAGGGAATATTCTTTGCCAACAAGGAAAATAATCGGGTAAGCTACCCGATTATTTTCCTTGTTGGTTTATAAGCTCCTTTATATTTTCTTTCCATACGGGATTAATGGCCTTGATGTATTCCTCCGACGAGTATTCACCTGTTAAAAGCTTCTTATTCTGGATTGTTATCTCGGCTGACATTCTGGTATTAAATACCGCCGACCATAGGGACGGAAGCTTTATCTTAGCAGAATTTAACTGTTCAAACTCTTTTATGGCCAGATTTGTTCTGCCCTCTATCTTCACCCCTGTTTCAAGGGCTGTTGGAGATTTGCTTTCTATATTATAGTATAAAGCATCCTGCATTGCACAATACATAGCAAACCGTGCTGAAACTTCAGGATTCTTTGTTTTTGCAGATACAAAGTATCCGCTTAATGGAGCACCCCAGTACTGAATTGCCCCATTGGGGTCAAGACCCTCTCTTGCCACAGGCCAGGGTATAAAATCGGTGTCAGGAGCTGCTTTCTCGAGATTTGACAGCTCCCAGGAGAACATTGCAAGCATGGCTGCCTTACCAGAGGTGTAAAGCTTAATAGCAGGTTCATAATCCAGGTTTAAAACATCAGGAGCAAAAGCTCCTAATTGTATAAGACTTTTAATCCGCTCCAGTGATCCCTTTATTACAGGATTATTGAAATCCGTCCGATTATCCAGAAGCTCCTGAACAACCTGAGGGTCTTCCGACATAATCATAGTCTGAAGCAAATGCAGGTTTATGGTCCAACCGTCCTTTCCCACTATTGATATGGGTATCAAACCGTTATCCTTTAATACTTCGCAAGCATCCAGCAATTGGGTGAAGGTTTTAGGTGGTGTGATATTATACTTATTAAATATATCCTTATGGTACCATAGTCTGGGAGAAGCATATCGGTCATTTCCCGACTGAACACAATATATCCTTCCATCCTTGTCTGGGGCAATAACTTCCTTTTCAACATACTTTTTATCAAAGCCTGTCATTTTGATATAGGGAGCCAGATCCAGGGCATTTCCCGCCGTTATTACCACATTGGACAGGTTTTGCTCGGAAAACCATACATCAGGCATACTGCCCGAGGAGTTATATATCTTTAGCTTACTGGCATAATCCTGTCCCCCGCCACCCAAATCATATTGAACCTCAACCTCGGGAAGCTCCTCTTGCAGATTGGCCTTTATGTATTTCTCTCTGATATTGTCCCTAACATCGGTGTTGCTTAAGGATAAGAAGAGTATTTTAACCTTTTGAGCTTGGTTAGTATTAATTACAGCCGAATTATCTGTACCCTCTGTGTTATTGGACTGACTGCAGGCTGTTAACATCACTATTAAAAGTATTAATAAAGCTATTTTACACCATTTAGTCACCTCAGACTCCTCCAGACTCTAGTTCAATTATCCCGTAATCATGTAAACTACTTTCTTATATTTTCTATATACTTGCTGGGTGCCAGGCCATAATACTTTTTAAAGCACTTACCGAAATAATTTGGATCTGCATACCCAACCTTCGAAGCAACATCAAGCACCAGTGTATTTCCGCAATCCATGAGTTCCTTTGCCTTCTTTATCCTGAATTCCGTTAAGAACTCATTGATTGTCACACCTGTATCCCTCTTAAATATAAAACAGAGGTGCGCATAATTCACATAGAGCTTTCGGGCAATCTCATCAATACTAAGCTCATCCTTCTGATAGTTCCTCACAATGTAATTCTTTATTTCCTCTATGAGCTTGGAGGCTTTTGAACTCCGGTTCTTCTTGATAGAGTCCAGGGTGTGCTGAAAAGCCTTGATAATCCAGCCTTCAATTCCGTCAATTGATTTTTTAGACATTATTTCTTCTATAATATTGCCTTGCCCTTGGGGAAATACATCCCTATAGCTTAAGCCCATTTCAACCAGGGATTCCAGACATACCGCTGTCATTTCTATGCATATAACCAGGAGTATATCTATATGAAGGTTTTCCTGACGTATTTCCCGGAAGATCTGACCTATAAGCCGCATTACCTCATTCTCATCAGCGGTTCTTATGTTCATTAAAAGCTGACTTCTATGCTCTCCTGTAAAGACAGCTCTTCTTATTCCTGTTTCTGCTACAGAGTAATATTCTATTGTTCGGTTATGGCCTATTGTCAGCTTGTTTTTTAACGCAACTACCGCCTCTTTATAAGAAGCAGGTATATCAAATAAGCCCTTTTTCTCAGTACCGACACCTATTGTTATAGTGAACCCCAAATGCTTATAAATAGATGATCTGAGGAGCTCCAATCTATTCTCCAGCACAGGATTTAATGAATCGGAGGTTATTGTTTCAGCAAGCTCAATAATGATACATATTCTGTCATCAGTATCATAGCACATATCAAACCTGAAGCGTTCAGCCAGTATCTCACAGGCTATATTTGAGACTGCAAAAATCCACAACTGCTTTTCTTCATCATCCCAGCCCTTACTCTCATCATAGTCAAGCTCAATGGCAATAACCTTGTATTCCTCGGCTTTCATATCAATCCCAAGGTAATTCATTTTTTTAAGGATTTCACTTTCTTTTAAGACAAAGCTTCCAAGTAAAAGCTCGTTCAAAAACTTTTCCTTCAATAAGGGAAGGCTATCCTTCACCTGCTTCCTGAGGCTGTCCACCTCAATCCTTATGTTTGCTTCTCTTTCAATTAGCCTTTTTACCTCAAACAGCGCAAGTTTAAGCTCCTCCTCGTTAACGGGCTTTAGTATGTAATTATTTACCCCCAGTTGAACTGCCTGCTTGGCATAGTTAAACTCACTGTGACCGGTAAGTATAATGCACTTGCTGCTTAAGCCCTTCTCCTTAACCTGTTCGATAAGCTCTAGCCCGTCCATAATAGGCATGTTAATATCAATAAGCATTATATCCGGATTTAGAAGCTCAGCCTTTTCAAGGGCATCCTTGCCGTTCTTGGCTTCTCCGCAAATATTAAAGCCAAGCTCCCTCCAAGGTATGGAAATTTTGAGTGCCTCTCTGAAATAGTACTCATCATCAATTATCATTACATTCAACACAATATTATCCCCCTTGATAGGTTATTGCCGGCAATTGTAAGGTAACTCTGGTAAATTCGGCAAGCTTGCTCTCAATACTCAAGCCATATTGATCTCCATACAAAAGCTTTAATCGAGAGTCAACACTATGAATTCCAAAATCAGTGCTTTTAGTGCTCCCTGAGGATCTGTTAAGAACCTTGTTTATTTGCTCCTCACTCATTCCCACCCCGTCGTCAAACACCTCAATAGTTACCAAATCGTTCTTCAGGTAGCCTTTAATAACCAGATTGCCCTTGTCCTCCTGCTGCTTCAAGCCGTGATATATTGAGTTTTCCACCAAGGGCTGCAGGGTAAGCTTGGGAATCTGATACTTTAGTATCTCCTCGTCAAATTCAAGAGAATAATCCAGATACTCAACATACCTTAACTTCTGTATTGACAGGTAATTATTAATAAGGTCCATTTCGTCCTTAACAGTGATTATATCATTACCCTTACTCAAGGAAATTCTATAGAAGCCTGCGAGGTAACGAGCTGTCAACATTGCATTATCCTTTAGTC
>JAEZIV010000105.1 GCA_023436515.1 Bacillota bacterium | reverse complement strand
GGTACATGGTATGTCCCAGAGAGGTGGTAGTGTAGTAACCTATGTTAAATTCGGCAAGAAGGTCTATTCTCCTTTAGTGGAAAAGGGTGCTGCTGACATGATAATCGCCTTTGAGGAGCTTGAGGCCTTAAGATGGGTGGATTATCTTACAAAGGACGGAAAGATGATAATAAATGAACAGGAAATAAACCCTATGCCCGTTATAATCGGCAAGGCTAAATATCCTGAAAATATACTTCCGATACTTAGAGAAGGACGCAGCATATATTCCATGAATGCTTTAAAAATAGCACAAGAATGTGGAAGCATTAAAGCGGTTAATATTGTACTTCTTGGAGTTATGGCACGATTGACAGGAGTGGACAAGCAGATTTTCCTCGATGCCATCCATGAGGTAGTACCTGCAAAGGCTTTGGAGATTAATCTCAGAGCCTTTGAGGAAGGCTACAGTTATCACAAACAGTAAAAATCTTTTGCATTTATTTTGTTTCAGCTATAAAATATTCTTAAAGTAATTAAGCCGATAAGCTTTTGTGTGGGGCAGTTAAGCTGTAAACCCTGAAAGCCATTCCGGGGTGGGATGTTTGGCGAAATATACGGGACGGATGCAGTAGGATTATATTTACCCGTCCTGACAACTAAATATCTGAATCTTGGAGGGATTGTATTATGTCTTTTTGGAATGAAAAATACGAATGTATGTCCAGAGACGAAATGAGAAAAGTTCAAACCGAACGACTCATAAAAACAGTTAGCAGGGTATATAACAATGTACCGCATTACAAGCAAAAGATGGACAAAAAAGGTATTTTGCCCGGAGATATCAAGTCAGTGGATGACTTGAAGCATTTACCTTTTACCTATAAGCAGGATCTAAGAGATACATATCCCTTTGGTCTATTTGCTGCACCAATGAATGAGATAATTAGAGTTCATGCTTCTTCAGGAACTACAGGCAAAAAAACAGTTGTAGGTTACACAAAGAACGACATCGAAGTTTGGGCGGAGGTCATGGCTCGTACCTTTGCGGGAGCAGGAGCCGGGAAGGATTCCTTCCTGCAGGTTTCATATGGCTATGGCTTGTTTACCGGTGGACTTGGTGCACATTACGGAGGGGAAAAGCTGGGTGCTACTGTTATTCCAACTTCCTCAGGAAACACCAAGCTTCAGTTGGACCTTATGAAGGATTTTGGCACAACACATATTGCATGTACACCTTCCTATGCCTTGTATCTTGCTGAAGAAATGAAGGAACAGGGTATAAAGCCCGAGGATCTCAAGCTGAAGGCAGGTATATTTGGAGCAGAGCCCTGGTCTGAAAGCATGAGAAAAGAAATTGAAGATAGACTTAAGATAAAAGCAATAGACATATACGGACTCAGTGAGGTAATTGGCCCCGGTGTTGCATGTGAGTGCCAGTACCAATGCGGCATGCATATACCCGAGGATCATTTTATCCCCGAAATAATTGATCCGGATACTGAAGAAGTACTTCCTGAAGGCTCACATGGTGAGATAGTATTTACTACTATTACAAAGGAAGGCTTGCCTCTTATCAGATATAGAACCAGAGACTTATCATCCCTGGATTACACACCATGCAAATGTGGTCGTACAGAAGTCAGAATGAGCAAGGTAACCGGAAGAACCGACGATATGCTGATTATCAGAGGTGTAAATGTATTCCCCTCTCAGGTTGAGAGTGTCTTGCTGTCAATAGGGGAAACAGCTCCTCACTATATGCTCATAGTGGATAGAAAGGATAATCTGGATATACTCGAAATACAGGTGGAGATAACTCCCGAACTATTCTCTGATGAGGTTAAAAAGCTTGAAGATATAGAGAGAAAGATAAAAAAAGAGGTTGAAAGCACCCTCGGAATCAGTGCTAAAATCAAGCTGGTTGAGCCTAGGTCTATTCAGCGAAGTGAAGGAAAAGCAAAGAGGGTTATTGATAAGAGAGTATTATAACCTTATAAATTCAAGAAATAATAAATAAAGGGAGGCCTATAACCATGTTGGTAAAACAGATATCTGTATTTCTGGAAAACAAATCCGGTCGTTTGGCAGATGTAACAAGGACATTGGCTGATAAAAATATTAATATTTGCGCTCTTTCAATTGCTGATACAACCGACTTTGGCATTCTGAGGCTGATAGTAAACAAACCTGAGGAAGCCGAAAAAATCCTAAGTGACAATAATTTTACAGTCAGCTGTACCAGTGTAATTGCAATAGGTGTTGAGGATAAGCCGGGAGGCTTGGCAAACACACTGTCTGTACTTCATGATAACAACATAAGCATAGAATATATGTATGCCTTTGTTGGAAAGAACGGAAATGAAGCAGTAGTTATTCTCAGGGTTGAAAATCCCGATGAAGCTGTAAAGACGCTGGAAAAATGTGATATATCACTAATTGCAAGTCAGAAGGTTTATTGCATGTAGGAGAGCCGGGAGTGCCCTGAAATCCCATGCACCTACCACAGTAGTAAATGTCAGGATATGTTTTAAAGCCCGTCATATGTTTGGTTATACAAATATATGACGGGCTTTTTGGTGCGCCGTGTGGACGCGCTGTGTCCACACGGCGTATGGTCTTACATAAATTAATATTTACTTATTGAAGCTTCATAATTCTGAATAACCTTATCACACCATATATCAAATTCAGGATCTTCCATCTGAAGCTCGGAGTTTGCCATCACATTATCCAAAATCATTCGAATACCCTGGTCAAATCTGATAGTTGCCTTAAAGCCCGGGACCAGCCTTTTCAGCTTAGAATTATCGAATACAACCGTATTAGCCTTATCGCCTATGAGAGAACCGGTAAAATCATACTGACTGCTGCTGGCTGCAAGGTAAGCTGACGGAATATGAACCGCATTAAGCTTTACGCCTAAAGCGTCGGCAATAATAGTGTAAATCTGATTCCAGGTAAGGCTTTCATCAGAGGTGATATTTACAGCTTCTCCGATTGAGTGAATATTGCCCATCAGGCCCACAAAGCCCTTTGAAAAATCACGGTTGTGAGTTAATGTCCAAAGTGAGGTACCGTCACCATGGATGATAACCGGTTTATTTTCCAGCATGCGCTTTACAACCTGCCAGCTGCCTTTAGCACCGTGAACGCCGAGTGGAATGCTTCTGTTATCATAGGTGTGACTGGGTCGGACTATAGTTATAGGAAAACCGTTTTTACGGTATTCAGAAATAAGCAGCTCCTCACAGGCGATTTTATTTCTGGAATATTCCCAATAGGGATTTGCCAGTGGAGTAGCTTCTGTTATCCTGTAGTCTGAAAGAGGCTTCTGATATGCAGATGCCGAGCTGATAAAAATGTATTGCTTTGTTATACCTGTAAAGAGTCTTATATCTCGCTCCACCTGTGACGGAACAAAGGCGATGAAGTCGACTACAACATCAAAATTCATGTTTTTTAACTGAGCTGAGACATACTCTTCATCATTTATATCAGCTTTAATTACTTTGACTCCCTTAGGGATTCTGTCATTATTATTTCCGCGATTCAATAAATACAAATCCCAGCCACGTTCCACCAATAGAGCTGAAACAGCCGTGCTTATAGTACCTGTACCTCCAATAAATAAAGCCCTCATGCTAATATCCCTCCAGAAATGATAAGTTTTCATACAATATATAGAAATATTATATATTCTAGTGGCAAGAATTCAAAGGAAAAAGTTTTACTTGTAATTTATGGATTTAATGGTATAATTTAATTATTGATTCTTTATCATTCTATTTTCTATCAGGCTTTTCACAGATTACTTATCATCAATTAGCATCTTTTCTTTATTAACTGCTTACTTTTTACTTTCAGGTTGGTATAATATTATAGGACTTATTAGACTTTTTTATACGCCCATTTCATGCGCGTATATTGATGATAATGTTTAAGCAATCTTTAATAAGTAATTAAGGAGGTACCAGCCCATGTCATTCCATACTTTTGGAATGCTGGGTATGGAATAGCGTGAAAAAATATTTATTCTGTCATCGTGCATTTCACGCAGCGAAAAGGCACTAAGTACTTTTCAATACTATTTAAGAACGCGCTAGGCGCGTAGATGGGAGATAATATGAAAGCAGAAATATTAGCTGTTGGCACTGAACTGCTCATGGGGCAGATAGTAAATACAAATGCACAATATATTTCCTCAAAACTTCCCGAAGCAGGCGTTGGTGTATATTACCACAGTGTGGTAGGAGATAACCCGAACAGGCTTAGAGAAAGTTTGGAGCTGGCTATCAATAGATGTGAGGTTGTCATTACGACAGGTGGTCTTGGTCCAACCCAGGATGATCTGACAAAGGAGATTATTTCAGATATCTGCGGAAGAAAGCTGGTACTCCATGAGGAGAGTCTTGAGGAAATAAAGGCTTTTTTTAAGAAGCTTGGAAGGGAAATGACACATAATAATGAGAAGCAGGCTTATATGCCCGAAAATTCAATTATACTAAAGAACAACAATGGAACTGCCCCCGGATGTATTTTGGAATATGGTGACAAGATCATTGTTATGCTTCCCGGACCACCCTCGGAAATGAAGCCCATGTTTAATGACTATGTTCTTCCTTATTTCATGCAAAAAAGCAGCTACTCTATAGAATCACGATTCTTAAGAATTTTTGGCATTGGTGAGTCTGCTATGGAAACGAAGATTATTGATTTAATAGAGCAGCAAGCTAACCCCACAATAGCAACCTATGCAAAGGAGGGGGAGGTCACCATCAGAGTATCTGCAAGAGTAGAAGCAGGAGAGGACTCTCAAGCTCTTTTACTACCGGTAATTGAGGAAATCAGAAGAAGAGCCGGTGACTGCCTATACTCAGAGGAGGATAAGACGCTGGATCTGGTGGCAACAGAGCTTTTATTAGAGAAGGACTTGACAATTGCCACAGCTGAATCCTGTACAGGAGGACTTATTTCAAAAATGATAACTGAGATACCGGGTATATCCAGTATATTTATGGGTGGTGCCGTAACATATTCAAATGAGGCAAAGGAAGATTATCTTGGAGTAAAAAAAGAAACCTTAGAGAGCTTTGGGGCGGTGAGTCGGGAGACTGCCCGTGAAATGGCAGAAGGCATCAGAAACCGACTCAAAACAGATATTGGCGTATCTGTTACCGGCATTGCAGGACCGGGGGGAGGAACTCCAGAAAAACCTGTGGGGCTGGTTTACATCGGCCTTGCATCGGAAAGTGGTACAATTACCAAGGAACTAAGGCTCTTGGGCAATAGGAAAAGAATCAGAACAATAACGGCACTCAACGTATTTGATATGATAAGAAGACATGCTTTAAAGCTTGAAATTGATATTGGGTCATGAACAATACAAAAGAAAAAGGGACACAACAGCAGTGTCTCTTGGAGGCAAAAATTTGAGTACAAGTATTAGTACAAGCAATAAAAAAGTTACAGGCGCCGCCATTATAGTTATGTCATCCCTGGTTGTGAGCAGAATAACCGGCTATCTGCGGACAATTCTCATAAACAATTTACTCACACCATCCCAATCAGATTCAATTTTGGCGGCCTTCAGGACTACAGACCTGATGTATAACCTCTTGATCGGCGGCGCAATATCTGCAGCATTAATTCCCATTCTTTCGGGGTATCTGGCGAGGGATGAGGAGAAGGACGGCTGGAAAGCGGTTGGAACCTTTATAAATGTAATATTTGTGACTATGCTGGTGATAAGCACACTGGGAGTAATATTTGCACCCTTTGTAGTTTCGATGACAGCCTCGGGTCTTAAGGGGCAGGTAAGAGAAACTACAATTGAGCTGACAAGAATATTATTTCCTTCGGTAGGCTTTATGATGTTGGCTGGAATGACAAACGGAGTTTTGAACTCATATCAAAGGTTTGCTGCTGCTGCTTATGGCCCATCGCTATATAACCTTGGAACTGCCCTCAGTATTCTTGTGTTGAGCCGATTCGGAGTCAAATATGTGGCTTATGGTGTTCTGGCAAGTGCCATTATGTACTTTTTGGTGCAGGTGTCCTTTGCCTTGCCCAATTTCAAGCATTACAGGCCAGCACTACTATTACGGCATCCTGGCTTTAAAAGGCTGTTCAAACTGGCCATACCGTCGCTGGCTGCCTCTGCCGTAGCACAGATAAATGTACTTATCTCTCTCAACTTCATATCGTTGTTCAAAGAAGGAGATATAACAGCATACTATAATGCAAATGATATGTGGCAGCTGCCCTATGGTATATTTGCAATGGGACTTGGGACGGCACTATTACCGACTTTATCCGAAAAGCTTGCCTTAAAGCAGGTGGATGAATTCAAAAGCATTATAAGCAAAGCCTTTAAAACCATTCTTTATCTTATTATTCCCTCTGCGGTTGCATTTATGGTAATATCACAGCCTGTAATCAGCGTGGTGTACAAATGGTCTTCGAATATTGACAGTCATAGAATATCAACCGCAGGAAGTATTCTGTTCTTATTTACTGCTGGCTTGATTGCACAGTCTATGCTGGCTATACTTAACAGAGCCTTTTACGCTAATAATGATACAAGGACTCCGTTATATGTGGGTGGAGTATCAATAGTTCTCAATATAGTATTCTGTTTTCTATTCCTTAAAGCAACGGAGCTTGGTCCCGCGGGAATGGCATTATCCTACTCCATTCAAAGTATTGTCAATATGACTGTCATGATGTACATTTTTTCCAAAAGAATGAACGGAATGCAGTGGAAAAAGCTCTTTGTCTATGCTATTAAGTTAGTGGAGGCAGCGGCAGTTATGGGAGTTGCCATATACATTATAAGCAAGCTGCTCCCGGTTGACTTTACCGGTGCCTACAGCCTTAAATCAAAGGTCACCGAGATAATTGCATTAGGAATAGAAATAGCTGCAGGGGCATTGATTTATTTTGGTTGTACCATGCTGCTAAAGGTTGAGGAGGCAGTTGCCTTTAAAAACAAACTACTTGGCAAATTTGTCAAGGTACTGAGAAAATAAAAGTTGACTTACAAAACAAAAGTCTATATAATAAAAAACAGAACAAATGTTCTATAAATGCGAGGAGGTCACCCCATGTTAGAAAAGAAAAAAGCATTAGAAATGGCCCTTGGTCAGATAGAAAAGCAGTTTGGAAAAGGTGCCGTTATGAAATTGGGCGAGAATGCGCACATGAATGTAGCGGTTATTCCCACAGGCTCCCTTAGCCTTGATATTGCACTAGGTGTGGGTGGAGTACCCAGAGGAAGAATCGTTGAGATATATGGCCCTGAAGCATCAGGAAAGACTACAGTTGCGCTGCATATAATTGCAGAAGCCCAAAAAGCAGGTGGGGAAGCAGCCTTCATAGATGCGGAACACGCCTTGGATCCGGTTTATGCAAAAAAACTTGGGGTTGATATAGATAATCTTATAGTTTCACAGCCTGATACAGGTGAGCAGGCCTTGGAGATAACTGAAGCACTTGTGAGAAGTGGTGCCATTGATGTTATTGTTGTTGACTCGGTTGCAGCTCTTGTACCAAAGGCTGAAATTGACGGTGAGATGGGGGATTCCCATGTTGGCCTTCAGGCGAGACTTATGTCTCAAGCTTTGAGAAAGCTGGCTGGTGTAATCAATAAATCCAATACTACCGCTATATTTATCAATCAGCTTCGTGAAAAGGTTGGTATTATGTTTGGAAATCCTGAAACTACACCAGGAGGACGAGCACTTAAGTTCTATTCATCTGTACGTCTTGATGTAAGAAGGATAGAATCCATAAAGCAGTCAAATGAGATAGTTGGAAACAGAACAAGAGTTAAAGTGGTGAAAAATAAGATTGCTCCTCCTTTCAGAGAAGCTGAATTTGATATAGTTTATGGTGAAGGTATTTCAAGAGAAGGAAGTATTCTTGATATAGCAGTAAACAGTGACATAGTGAATAAGAGCGGAGCGTGGTTCTCCTACAACGGACAGCGTATCGGTCAGGGAAGAGAGAACGCAAAACAATTTCTTAAGGAAAATCCTGCTATGTGCATGGAGATTGAAAAGCTGGTCAGGGAAAGCCTGACTATAACTCCTACACTTGTGGAATCACCAGATGAACCTGAGGAAGAGGAAATGGACTAATAATTATTAACTTACTTGAAAATAACTAAAGGCATACCGAATCAAAGTAGCAATTTTTCTTTGTTTATCGGTATGCCTTTAAGGGTTTTTATATTATAATATTTGTCGTGAAGGCTATACGAGGGTATATATACTGTAAATATAATAACTGTATTTAATTGGAGATTAATTCAATGAAAATAGTATCAATACTTAAAAATGAAAAGGCTTCAACAATGTCTCAGATATATCTTGATAATCATGTTGATTTTTCATTACCCCGAAAAAGGATAGATATTCTGGAACTAAAGGAAGGTATGGAAATATCTGAGGACAGACTTAATTATATTCTTGACACTGAAGTTTATGCTTCTGCAAAGAGCGCCGCTGTCAGCTTTCTTGCATTAAGGCTTAGGACTGCTGTGGAGGTAGAACGCAAGCTCTCAGTTATGGGATATGAAGAAGCTACAGTTAATAAGGTTATTGAAAATCTTAAGGAAATCAACTACATAAACGACTACAAATATGCATGCAAGTATATATCAGAGAAGTCCAAGCTAAAGCCGAAATCAGTGCGATTACTCTCTGCTGAATTGAGTCAAAGAGGAATTTCTGATGAGATTATTGAAAAGGCTTTTGAAGAATTTGAAACCGATGATTCGGAGGTTGCTATAGAGCTGCTGAGAAAGAGGTATTCTAAATACTCAAGCTTTGATGAAAAAGTTTTGAAAAAGATGAAAAGCTTTCTTTTAAGCAGAGGTTTCAGCTTAAGTCAGGCAACAAGAGCTATCAGTAGCTTTGTGCCTGATGAAATGGACCTGTAGTTTTTATCTAATGTAGCTTATTAAATGTATAAAAAAATATAAATTCTCTTTATCATTGACATTTAATAAATATTATTAAATAATTTTTATAGAGTTTATTGCAACAAGCAGTCGATATAAATGATGCTTCTATTACTATAATTATTTGAGGAGTGTAATTGGTGAGTAAAAAAATAGGTGTTGTATCTTTAGGATGCCCCAAAAATCTAGTGGACAGTGAAATAATGCTGGGTATGCTAAAGCATGCAGAATATGAGATAGTCAATGAAAAAGAAAATGCTGATATACTGGTGGTTAATACATGTGGGTTTATTGAATCGGCACAGCAGGAATCAATAAATACTATTTTAGAAATGGCAGAAGAAAAGAAACGTAAGTGTGAAATATTGATAGTTACGGGCTGTATGGCCGAAAGATACAGAGAAAAGATTCTGGAACAGATACCTGAGGTTGACGCAGTTCTCGGAACAGGCAATTATAAGGAAATTGCTGAGGTCATAAACAGAGCATACGAGGGAGAGAAGGTTGTTGCTTATGGTAAGCTTGATGAAACTGCTTACCTTGATGAAGAGAGGGTTATATCTTCCGCCAAGCATTCGGTGTATTTAAAGATTTCAGAAGGGTGTGACAATCGCTGCACCTATTGTATAATTCCTTACCTGAGAGGAGCGTATAGAAGCAGAAAGCTGGAGACTCTTGTCAGGGAGGCCCAAGCTCTTGCCGAAAAGGGAGCTAAGGAGATTATATTTATTGCACAGGATACTACACGCTACGGAATTGATTTATATGGTAAAAAGATGCTACCTGAGCTTATCCGTGAAATCTCAAAAATTGAAGGAATCCAGTGGATAAGACTATTGTATTGTTATCCTGAGGAGATAGACATAGACCTTATTGATGAAATAGCCTCTAATCCAAAGGTATGCAAGTATCTGGATATTCCGGTACAGCATGCTTCAGACAGGATTTTGAAGCTAATGGGTAGAAGGGGGACTTCATCCCAAATAAGAGCCTCATTATCTTTGCTCCGCGACAGAGTAAAGGATATAGTATTAAGAACCTCTTTGATCGTAGGCTTCCCGGATGAAACGGAGGAGGATTTTCAACAGCTGTTGGACTTTGTTAAAGAATTCAGGTTTGACAGACTTGGTGTGTTTACCTATTCAAAGGAAGATGGAACTCCGGCTGCTAAAATGAATAATCAAATCAAGAAAAGTATTAAATTAAAACGACAAAAGCTTATACTTGAGCAGCAGAATTCCATTAGCTCTGAAAAAAATGTTAAAAGAGTTGGAAAAGTTTATAAAGCCATTGTTGACGGGATTGCTGATGATGGTATATTCTATTATGGACGAACATACGCTGAAGCTCCTGAAATCGACGGTGCTGTGTACTTTACAAGCTCAGAGCCTATAGAAATTGGGTGCTTTGTGGATGTTAAAATACTAAATTCTGAAGATTATGATTTGATAGGAGAGGTAATAGATGAACTTACCAAATAAGATTACTATTTCACGAATAGCTCTGGTTCCATTATTTATGGTTTTTATAATACCAATCCCTGACGCCACGGTAAACCTGCCCTTACTATCCTTTATTAAGGAGGATATGCTTAACATAAATAAGTTTATCAATGCTTACGGAAATTATGTAGCAGCTGTATTATTTATTATTGCAGCAAGTACCGATGGTGTGGATGGATATATTGCACGAAAACGGAAGCTAATCACTGCGTTTGGTAAATTCCTTGATCCTATAGCAGATAAGCTGCTCATAACAGCTGCATTAATCGCACTTGTTCAAAGAGGTGTGGTTACCGGTTGGGCGGCAATGATAATTATATCGAGAGAGTTGCTGGTAACCGGAATGAGATTGGTTGCAGCCGGTGAAGGACAGGTAGTGGCGGCAAACAAGTCGGGAAAAATAAAAATGGTTTTTCAGACTATTGCTGTTTCAGTATCACTGTTAAATAATTTCCCATTCTCCCTTGTAACAGATATCAGAATAGATGCTTACTTAATGTTTATAGCAGTTGTTGTTACCATATATTCTGGCATTGACTTCTTTGTGAAAAATTTAAAGGTTATAAAGCCCGAAGATATGTAAATATATAAATATATGAAACCAACAAATAGCCGTAATTATTTGCGGCTATTAATTTTGTGTGTCAACAGCATAGTAAAGGCTCTAGAGAAGATAGTAAAATGTGAGAAGCATTTTACTATTTTTATTTGTAATATAAGTGGTGATTGTGTCATAATATGTGCATGCCCATGCAATTTTTTAGACATACTATGGGTAGGTCATAATTATAAAAACGTTATGAATGAATAGGTTTAGCTAATATTATTAGAAAATAGTTGCAATAATAATAAAGTTAATATATAATTTTGTTATCAGCAATTAGTATCTGGTAATAATTATAACAATTATTAATAAGGGGTGTGGTTGTTTGTGAGCAGATCATCATCACAGAAACAACAAAGGCAGAAGATATTACTTGAAAAAATCAAGTATGACCCATTTCTGACAGATGAAGAATTAGCTGATTATTTTAAGGTAAGTGTTCCGACTATAAGATTGGATAGGTTGGAGCTAAGTATTCCGGAATTACGTGAAAGGATTAAGCACGTAGCGGAATCGAATCAGGAAAAGCTGAAATCTATAGAGGGAAGAGAATTCATAGGGGAATTAATAGATTTGCAGCTTGGTCAGAGTGCCATTTCCTTGATGGAAACCGATAGCTCAATGGCCTTTGAAAAAACACATATTATAAGGGGTCACTATATTTACTCTCTTGCAGAAACACTTGCAATTGCAGTTATCGATGCTCAGGTTGCTCTGGTGGGTATCGCAAATATAAAGTACAAAATTCCCGTATACTCTGGAGCCAAGCTTGTTGCAAAAGCTGAAGTCAGAGAATCAAAAAGAAACAGGTTCATAGTTTGGGTGAAAATTTATGAAAAGAACGTAGAGGTTTTCAGAGGTAAATTTACTCTCGTATCAGTTGATAAGGATTTTGTCAAGGAACAGCAGGGTAAGTAATGTATCCAACTAAATCTGATTAATAAGCACGTGAAAGTGGATCTGAATAATCAATGAATGTTTTTCAGTTCCGATAACCTGGAGGAATTTTGTTTTATGATTAATATAATTGTGGATGCTATGGGCGGAGACAACGCTCCTGATGCTATTATAGATGGCTGTATTGAGGCCTTGAATATTAAAAAGGATTTTAAGGTAACACTCGTCGGTAAGCAGGAACAAATAGAAGATAGATTAAGTAAAAGAGCCTATAACAAAGACAGAGTGGAAATAGTGAATGCAACAGAGGTAATAACAGGTGAAGATACACCTACAAAAGCCATACGAAACAAGAAGGACTCTTCCATGGTGGTTGGGCTGAGGCTTTTAAAGGAAAAAAAGGGTGATGCTTTTCTATCTGCAGGAAATACCGGAGCACTTTTAACAGGCTCTCTGCTGATAGTTGGCAGGGTAAAGGGAATTGACAGACCCTCCATGCCTGCATTGGTTCCGACTAAAAAGGCAATGTGTCTGATTATAGACGCAGGTATGAACACAGTTTGCAGGCCTTTGAATTATCTACAGTTCGGCATTATGGGATCAATTTATATGAAGTTGATTTTTAATCTCAATACACCCAAGGTTGGTTTGGTGAACGTAGGTTCCGAAAATGCAAAGGGTAATGATACTCTAAAGCAGGCATTCGGACTTTTAAAAGAAGCACCGGTCAATTTTGTTGGTAATATAGAAGGAAATGATATCACAGGCGGTGAAGTCGACGTTGCTGTATGTGACGGTTATGTAGGAAATGTTGCACTTAAGCTGTATGAAGGCGCAGGTGAACTTTTACTAAAGAGTGAATTAAAAAAACTCTTTACAAGAAATATCATAACCAAGGTATGTTATCTTTTGATGAAGCCATTTTTTAAGGATTTTAAAAAGAAGTTTGATGCGGATGAGTTATCAGGCGCACCGGTACTGGGTATAAACGAGCTCGTAGTTAAAAGTCATGGATCATCAAAGGCTAAAACTATTAGAACTGCTATTCTAAAGAGAACAATACCATTAATTGAAAACGGTATTGTAGATGAAATCAAAGATAAATTCAAAAATATGGAGGTGAAGCCCTCTGAAGACAATATCGACTAAAAGCGTGGGAATTTTGGGCACAGGAAGCTGTATGCCTGAAAAAATTCTTACCAACAATGATTTGGAACAAATGGTTGAGACATCTAACGAGTGGATTTTAAAGAGAACGGGGATTTCGGAAAGAAGAATTTTACGAGAAGATGAACCCGCCTATAAGCTGGGTATAGAGGCGGCAATAAGAGCAATGGAAGATGCAGGGGTAAATGCAGAAGATATAGATTTAATAATATTGGCAACCGAAACACCTGACTTTATGACTCCGTCAATATCATGTATAGTACAAGGTGCCATTGGTGCGAAGAATGCAACTGCTTTTGATATCAATGCTGCATGCACCGGATTTATATATGGTCTTGTTACAGCTTCACAGTTCATTGCAAACGGAATTTTCAAACATGCATTAATCATTGGTTGTGAAGGCTTATCAAAGGTTGTTGACTGGGAGGACAGAAATACATGCGTTCTCTTTGGTGATGGTGCCGGAGCAGTTGTAATTGGTGAGGTAGAAGGGGGTTATGGCATTCTTAATTCCTTTTTAGGCTCTGATGGAACTGCCGGTATGAACATAACAATACCAAATCTCTATCAAACTGCTGCAGAAATGGATAAGAGACCAAACGGTAAGGCAAGAACGCTATGGATGGATGGGTCAGAAGTATTTAAATTCGCTGTAAAAGCTATGTCTTTATCAACCTTAAGGGTTCTTGAGGATATAGGCATGTCTGTAGAAAACCTGGATTATATATTCCCCCACCAAGCTAATACAAGGATTATTGATGGCGCTATTAAGAAACTTGGTGTAAGTGATGAGAAATTGCACTATATTATTCAAAAGTATGGAAATATTTCATCTGCATCCATTCCTGTAGCACTTGATGAAGCAAATAGGGAAGGCAAGCTTAAGATGGGTAATAACTTAGTTTTAGTAGGTTTTGGAGGCGGCTTGACCTGGGGGTCAGTTGCTATAAAATGGGCAAAGTAATCAGTTTCAAAGATTATATAGATGGAGGTTTGTATGGGTAAATTAGCTTTCATATTTCCCGGACAGGGAGCTCAATATGTAGGTATGGGTAAGGATATTGCTGCCGAATATAAAAGCGCTGACGCTATTTTTGACGCGGCTTCTGAAGCCTTAGGATTTGATATCAAAGAAATGGTTTTTAACGGTGAGGATGAAACCCTAAAAATCACAGAAAATACTCAGCCTACAATAGTAACAACCAGTGTTGCATGTATGCAGCCTCTGCTTGAAAAAGGCATCAAGCCTGATTTTGTTGCAGGACTTAGCCTTGGAGAGTATGCGGCTCATGTTGCTGCAGGTACTATCAGCTTTAAGGAGGCTGTTGCACTTGTAAGGAAAAGAGGTAAGTTCATGCAGGAGGCTGTTCCTGTTGGTGTTGGCGCTATGTCTGCTATTATCGGTCTTGACAATGAGGCTGTAATTGAAAGCTGCAAGGAAGCGTCAGAATTCGGTATATGTGAACCTGCAAACTTTAATTGCCCAGGTCAGCTTGCTATAGCCGGAGAGGTAGCAGCGGTTGAAAAGGCAAATGAGATATGTAAGGCAAAGGCCGCTAAAAGAGCTATGATGCTTGCAGAAAG
>JAEZIV010000208.1 GCA_023436515.1 Bacillota bacterium | reverse complement strand
TGCCTATTCCCATACCTGCTCCCAGACCGACTCCGGCACCGGCAGCTCCTCCCTGGTTCTGCGCAGCGTCCCTAATGGATTCTGCCGCCTGATACTTTGTATACTGATTCAGGCTATCCCCAATAATACCCATGGAGGTACGCTTATCAAGTACCTTTTCAACTTCCTCGGGAAGGGATACATTTTCGATTACAAGAGAGACAAGGGATAATCCAAGACCGTTAAAGGTCTTATCAAGCTTCTTTTTTGCCATAGCAGCAATTTCATCATACTTTGATGCCAAGTCTAGAGCAGGCACAGCAGCTTCAGCCAGTAAGTCGGATATTCCCGAAACAATCTTACTCTTTAGCTGACCGGTAATGCCGTCAACAGTAAAAAGACTTGATGTACCGAAAACCTCTCTGAGAAACACGGTGGGATCGGTGACCTTGAAGGAGTAAGTTCCAAACATTCTCATTCTGAGCATTCCAAACTCGGCGTCTCTCATCATTACAGGATTTGTTGTACCCCATTTGCAGTTTGTAAACTGCTTGGTATTTACAAAATAAACCTCAGATTTAAAGGGTGAATTAAATCCATATTTCCAGGATTTTAATTTTGTCAGAATGGGCATGTTCTGAGTATCGAGAGTATATCTTCCCGGAGTAAAAACGTCTGTAAGCTGACCCTCGTCAACGAAAACTGCCATCTGAGATTCTCTAACTGTAAGCTGAGCACCCATTTTTATTTCCTTATTATCTACGGGAAAGCGATAGACCATAGTATTAGAGCTGTTATCAGTCCATTCTATAACCTCAATGAACTGTGATTTAATAAAACCGAATAATCCCATATAAGCCTCCTATCACAAATAAAAAATATATTTATTTCTTCAATTAACATTAAAGGTATTCACCTATTAACTTTATCATAAAATCGGTATGAATGTAACATTTGAGAGAATAAAATTAGAGGATTTAAGGAAATCCGTGGTAATAATTATTATCTTGTTCTATAATTTATAATAAATAAACAGAATAAAAAAGAGAAAACTATAATTTGAGTCTGTTTAGACGAGGGTATATACATTAAAGGTCAAATTGGATTAAAAGGATACTTATAAATTACGGAGGTATATAGAATATGGCAGCAAACAAGTCTTTGGCGAAAAGAGAAGAAATTGATTCAAAGTTCAAATGGAAGCTGGAGGATATATATAGTGACGTTACAGCTTGGGAAAAGGACTTCAAAAGAGTAAAGGAGCTTGCAGAGAAAATAAGAGGCTTTCAGGGTAAGCTGGCCGAGGGTGCAGAGAGCCTTTTGGAGTGTTTTAAGAAAAGCGATGAGCTCATGTCCTTGAATGAGAAGGTTTATGTATACGCCAGAATGAAAAGGGATGAAAATAACGGGGACTCAACCTATCAGGCGCTTACAGAAAGAGCGTCCTCATTGGCAACGGAGGTCTATGCGGCAATATCCTTTATAGTCCCTGAAATGCTGAGTATTCCGGAGGAAACACTGCTTGGCTATGTAAGTTCCAATAAAGAGCTTTCGGTTTATATGTTTATGATAAAGGAAAACCTGAGACAGAAGGAGCACGTCTTATCAGAGAAGGAAGAACAGCTTCTTGCCATGGCATCAGAGATATCAGATACGGCTGGAGACGTTTTCACAATGTTCAACAATGCCGATATTAAATTCCCCTACATAAAGAATGAGGAGGGGGAAGAGGTTGAGGTCACAAAGGGAAGATACATTGCATTTCTGGAGAGCAAGGACAGAAGGGTTAGAAAGGATGCTTTTGAAGCAGTTTACAGCTCCTATAAGAAGATGAAAAACACTCTGGCTGCAGCCCTGACAGGCAATGTTAAGAAAAACAGGTTCTATTCTCAGGTAAGGAAGTACCCTTCGGCACTGGCTGCCTCCTTGGATAATGATAACATTAGCGTCGAGGTATACACAAACCTGATAGAAACGGTAAATAAAAACCTGCCCTTACTTGACAGGTATCTAAAGCTTCGCAAGAAGGCTTTGAAGCTTGACGAACTCCATATGTACGATTTATATGTGCCAATGGTGGAGGAATTTGACAAGAAAATACCTTATGAAGAAGCGAAAGCTCTTGTAGCAGAAGCACTTAAGCCTTTGGGAGAGGAGTATGTAAGCTATCTTGAAAAGGGTATGAGCTCCTCCTGGATTGACGTATACGAAAATGAGGGAAAGACCAGCGGAGCATATGCCTGGGGTTCCTATAAGACACATCCTTACGTGCTTTTGAACTATCAGGATAAAATAAATGATGTGTTTACACTTGCTCACGAAATGGGGCATGCACTGCATTCCTATTACACAAACCTGACGCAGCCTTATGTATATTCGGAATATAAGATATTTGTAGCGGAGGTTGCATCAACAGTAAATGAATCACTGCTTATGAGGTATTTACTGCCCAGAGCCTCCAGCAAGCAGGAGAAGGCATATTTGCTGAATCACTATCTGGAGGAGTTCAGAGGAACAGTATTCAGACAGGTTATGTTCGCCGAGTTTGAAAAAATGATACATGAAAAGGTTGAGCAGGGAGATGCCTTAAACGCACAGGAAATAAGCGAGATGTATTATGGTCTCAATAAAAAGTATTTTGGGGAATCAGTTACTGTTGATGAGGACATTTCTATGGAATGGTCAAGAATACCTCATTTCTACAGCAGCTTCTATGTTTACAAATATGCAACAGGCTTCTCGGCAGCTACTGCCATTGCAGAGAAAATTCTTACTGAGGGTAAGCCGGCAGTTGATAAGTATTTGGAATTCCTCAAGAGCGGAGGATCAAATTATCCCCTTGAGCTCTTAAAAATTGCCGGGGTGGATTTGTCAACACCGCAGCCCGTACAGGATGCATTGAATGTATTCGAAAAGACTCTGAATGAG
>JAEZIV010000011.1 GCA_023436515.1 Bacillota bacterium | reverse complement strand
GGTGAAGAGGCTGCAGAGTGTAGATTTTGCCTTTCAGGAAGAATGGAGAAAATAGGCTATGAGTTGGTGGTTGATCGGGGAGATTACAAGGCATAAGAGTTCGCCCATGCTGGGCGAACTAAAAAATCGGGTGACCTTTACTCCCCGATTTTTTTCTTGAGACCATGCAAGGTAATCGATTATCTGACAACTCTTGCTCCCAAGCCTTTTATTACACCCTCAACCTCTTTCAGGCTTGCCATGGAGGTGTCACCGGGAGTAGTCATGGCTAAGGCTCCGTGAGCAACACCGTAATTTACTGCCTTCTGCGCATCATCAGTGGTCATCAGCCCGTACACCAAGCCCGAGGCAAAGCTGTCTCCGCCTCCAACCCTGTCATATATCTCAAGTCCCGGGAACTCAATTGATCTGTAAATATTACCCTCAGCCCAGCATATAGCACTCCAGTCATTTACAGTAGCTGTTTTAACTCCTCTGAGTGTTGTAGCCACAACCTTCATATTAGGGTATTGTCTGACTACCCGGTCTATCATTTTTTTGTAGCCCTCTATATCCAGTTCCTTTAGATTTGAGTCATTGCCTTCCACCTCAAAGCCGAGACATGCGGTGAAATCCTCCTCATTCCCTATCATTACATCGATGTATTTAGCTATTTCCTTATTTACCTCTTGAGCCTTCTTGATTCCGCCGATATAGTTCCACAAGGAAGGTCTGTAATTAAGATCATAGGAAACAATGGTTTTGTATTTTTTAGCTGCCTTGACAGCCTCGAGCACTACCTGGGGAGTTGTTTCTGATAATGCTGCAAAAATACCTCCTGTATGAAACCATCTTGCTCCAAGCTGACCGAATATGTATTCCCAGTCTATATCCCCGACCTTCAGCTGAGCGGCTGCAGTATTTGCTCTATCTGACACCCCTAGAGCTGCCCTTATACCAAAGCCCCTTTCTGTAAAATTAAGACCATTCCTTACAGTCCGTCCTATTCCGTCGAAGGGGACCCATTTGATAAGGGTGGTATCCACTCCTCCCTGCATAATCAGGTCCTCTACCAATCTTCCGATGTCATTTTCCGCGAAGGCTGTAACCACTGCACAATTCATTCCGAAGCACTTGCGAAGCCCTCTCGAAACATTGTATTCGCCTCCGCCCTCCCAGGCTTTGAATTCTCTGGTATTTTTAATTCTGCCATCTCCGGGATCAAGTCTGAGCATTACTTCCCCTAAGGATATACAGTCGTATTTATAGGTTTTCTTTTGTTTCAGGTTAAGAATAGACATAGGCTCCTCCATAAATTCTCCAGATACTTGAACTAAATAATTTTTTTGCAACAACTTTGTGGCTTAGTTGAACTTTGCCTCTTAGTTAAACTTTGCCTCTTAGTTGAACTTTGTTGTTTAATCAAACTTTGCCCTTCAGTTGAACTTATTCTACCCTGGCCTCTTTAACCTTTTGAACAAACTGCTTACCTATTTCAACGATGGATTCATAGTCGCCTTTTTTTGCTCCGGCTGTCAGGTTCCCTCCTACACCTACTGCCACACTTCCAGCCTTTATCCACTCTCCTACATTATCTAGATTAACCCCGCCTGTAGGCATAAGTCTTATGTATGGCAGAGGACCCTTGAAGGCCTTAATAATTGCAGGTCCGAAGAGCTCACCAGGAAACACCTTAATTATGTCAGCACCGGCCTCCAAGCCTTCTACAGCCTCCTTGACAGTCATAGCTCCCGGCATACAGGCAATCTGATATCTGTTGCAAAGCTTAACAACCTCTGTATTCAGACACGGGCTTACGATGAACTGTGCGCCTGCAAGTATTGCAGCTCTAGCTGTTTCGGGATCGAGAATTGTTCCTGCTCCTATAAGTATATCTTGGCTCTTGTTGGCTTGGACAAGCTCCTTAATAACCTCCAGTGCTCCATTAACAGTAAAGGTGATTTCAATGGCACATATCCCCGCCTCTACACAGGAGTCGGCTATTTTCATGGCCTGCTGGGCATTTTCCGCTCTTACAACTGCAACAACACCACAGTCACAAATTCTTTGCAACACATCATTCTTATTCATGCTTCCTATCTCCTTTTTTGTTTTAGTACACAATTTGTTGAGCCAGAGTCCACTCAGCACAGCTTTGATACACCTTCCACCCTAATCAGACAGGAATATCGTAAAGCCATTATAGTAAAGATAAATATTGATTGATAAATTATTATATATATATTAATATACTAATATACAAGTTGTATGTCAATAATTGATATATTTTGCAGGCTATTCCTCTGCTGTTTTAGCCAGCTACCCACCAATTTTCCGAAATTATTTGCGTAAAATATGTTAAAATATTAATGCTTTAAAATTATAGATTTAGGGAGTTTTTATGAAACGTTTTGAGAGAAATATACTTCCGCTAAAGGAAGTTATTTATATGGAGGTTAAAAATAAAATCTTAAACCTCCAATACAAGCCTGGACAAATGATCAGTGAAACTGAAATCTCCGAAATGTTAAAAGTCAGCAGAACGCCTGTAAGGGAAGTTTTTATACGGCTTTCATATGAAAAGCTCTTGAACATCTACCCGCAAAAGGGGACTTTTGTATCTCTTATAGATTTGCCCTTTGTTGGAGAGAGCGTTTATATGAGAAATCTGCTTGAGAGCAAGATTGTTGCTGAAGTAATTGAGGCAGGAGGCATACTCCCTCAGGAGATAAAGAAAAACCTCCGACAGCAGAAGGAGTTGGTTGATGAGTCAGGTACTGTGGAAGAGTTTCTTGAACTGGATAATGAGTTTCACAGGCTAATTTTTGAAGTGGCCGGTCATGAAACCATATGGGACATAATCAGTACGACCAGAATCCATTATAACAGATATAGGGTTTTAACCATGTATGAGCCTGAGATGCTCCGAAAGGTGTACAATGAGCACTTTGAAATAGTCGAGCTTATAGAAAACAAAAAAGCTGATTGTTTTTCTATTTTAAAGCGGCATCATTATTCCGGACTGGATCATTCAGAGGTTCTGAAGGAAAAATATCCCGACTATTTTTTATAGCTTCATACTGTCTGAGGATTTGTCTAAAGCTGCTTTTTCAGCCTTGCCTAAATTAGTAATCATACGGGTTACCTCGAATCTTTCAAGCCAGCCTTTTTTAAACTTCAGAGATATATAACCCATTATACTCGTACCCAATGCCCCCAGTGCATCAACTATAAGATCCTTCATGGTGTCCTGAAGGGCATTTCGTCCTATCCTGAGAGTTCCGTCCTGATAGGCAAACTTCTGCATGTTCAGCCCCAGGAGTCCGTCAAAAAAGAATTCATAAACCTCCCACAACACTCCTATTGCCAATGCAAAGGAAAAAGCGAAAACTGCCACAAACAGTGGGCTTAAGGTGATCTGTACTTTTTCAGAATCGTTTAAAAGCTTAACCACCGAGAAGCCAAGTGCTCCGATCATTGCACCGCTGAAGGTGTGCAAAACCGTATCCCAATGAGGTATGTGATAATAAAAGCTTCTAACTTCCCCCAAATATATTGCCGCATATAAAAAGATAACAAATACTATATGCATAAAGCTTGGAACATTTATTTTCAGCTTCCTTTCCAGCATTGAAGGAAGGAACATTATAACAATACCCAATATACATTGAATAAGCATAAGCACATAATCGCTTTTTAGCTTCTGATACTCCATTTGCTGTTCAACACCAGAGGGCGATAATATAACATTTACAAGAGAAAAAATAGTTGAAGCCAACAGTGAGGCAAACACAAACCAAAAAGTTATGTTTTCCCAGTTGGCCTTTTTTAGCCATAATTTAATCTTCATAAGTCACTCAATCCTTAAGTTTATTATTGAATAGAAAAATGTCATTTGAAAAGTGCCTTGAACACATATATATTACCACACATCCTATCTCTTATGAAATTTATTACTACATAAAGGTTGATTATATTTTCATTCTTATATCTAACCCTCCAAACCCCGAGCATTCTCTGAAAAAAGAATAACCACCTGCCGGTCGACCGTGGCAACCAACTGATGGTATTCTCTTTACTTATTCCATATATTTTAAGGAGACTATAGCCGGCGGAGAAATCAATGCAGGGGACAATGAAATATTTTTATGGACTCCTGCCGGCATATATATTTGGTAACATGGCTGGTTAATTGGCTTATTTATGAATTTACTTACCGTAATAAGCTCTCAAGTACATTTCCTTTAATTCGCTCATAAGCGGATATCTTGGGTTTGCACCTGTGCACTGATCATCAAAGG
>JAEZIV010000002.1 GCA_023436515.1 Bacillota bacterium | reverse complement strand
GGTCTTAGCAGTGTTCAGGATGTACTCAATTTCCTCAGCCGATATGTCTCTTAGTCCAAGCAGATCTTTTGATTTCAGATTCATAAATGTTCTCCATTTCTAGATTTTATTCCTTGCCTGCAATGGTCACACTGTTTTCTCCATCAATTTCTATTAGATTAACGTGGACAATCTCACTTCTCGAGGTGGGCACATTTTTACCAACATAATCGGCTCTGATGGGCAGTTCACGATGTCCTCTGTCAATTAAAACTGCCAACTGGATCATTTGAGGCCTGTTTATGTCCATTATTGCATCAATTGCTGCCCTTACTGTCCGTCCTGTATAAATTACGTCGTCTACCAGAACCACCTTTTTATTAACTATATCAAAGTCTATCTCTGTACCGTTTATCACAGGATGCTCATTCAACAAGCTCAGATCATCCCTATAGAGTGTTATGTCTAGTATACCTACCGGAATTTCATTATTTTCAACACTCCTTATTTTATCAGCTATCCTTTTTGCTAGAGGAACTCCCCTTCTCTGAATTCCGATAAGTACCAGGTTTTCAATTCCCTTGTTCTTTTCAATAATCTCATGTGAAATTCTTGTAATGGCTCTGCTTATTGCACTTTCATCCATTATTTCTGTCTTCTGCATCATGGTCATCCTCTCTCATTTTAAGTGTATAAGGGGTAATCTTATATATTATTTTCTTTTATCGAGTTGTTTATAATTAACGCAAAAAAGCTTCCTGCCCAAGGCAAGAAGCTTAACATATCAAAATATAACCGTTTTGGTAGATATGGGCTTTTACTATCCCAATCACCCCAAGTTATAAAGAAATCTGTAAGTTTAAAATTTCTCACCTTATAGCCTCACTGGACTAATTTAAAGGTAAAACCATTCATTTCTATAAAATCATAACATATCAATCTGGTGTTGTCTATTATTTTTTTATTTATCCATTCTAAGCTCTTCAATAAGCTTTACAAAATACTCGGGAACGGGAGTCTCAAACTCAAGCTGCTCTCCCGAGGCAGGATGCTCGAAGGAAAGCCTTTTTGCGTGCAGCACTTGTCCCTTTGTAGCATATTTCTGCCTTCTTCTCCCATATACTTCATCTCCCACAATAGGGTGATTTATATAGGACATGTGTACTCTTATCTGATGGGTTCTCCCTGTTTCAAGCCTGAGTTCTACATAGGTGGCTGAAGGAAATCTTTCAAGAACCTTGAAATGAGTCACAGCATTTCTTCCGGTTTTTGTATTGACACTCATTTTCTTTCTTTCAACAGGGTGTCTTCCGATAGGGGCATCTATCTTACCGGAATTCTCATATATTATGCCTTCAATAATAGCAATATACTCTCTTTTAACATCATGTGTTTTTAGTTTTCTTGACAAGAACTCATGTGCGTGATTATTTTTGGCTACAACAAGCAGTCCCGAGGTGTCCTTGTCAATTCTATGAACTATTCCGGGTCTGATAACACCGTTAATGTCAGAAAGACTGTCTCCGCAGTGCTTCATAAGTGCATTAACAAGGGTTCCGGTGTAATTTCCTGCTGCAGGATGTACTACCATGCCCTTTGGCTTGTTAATTACAATAATATGCTCGTCCTCAAAAACTATATCAAGGGGGATTTCCTCAGCTGTAACCTGTAAAACCTCAGCTTCGGGAATAACTCCGGCTACCATATCACCGCTTTTAAGCTTGTGATTTGACTTAACCTTTACCCCATTTACGCTTACATTTCCATCTATACAAAGCTTCTGGATGTAGGATCTAGAATATCCCTCAAGCTTTTGCGCCAGCCAGGCATCAATCCTTACCGAGCTTTCTTCGCATTCATATAAAAATTCCTTCAATACAGCCTCCATAGAGATAATTATTTTTTATTTTCCTCTGAATCAACGGGATTTTCCTTTTTTTCCTCCTTGTGTATAAAGAGAATATAGACGGCCAGCAGAATAGTTCCCACAACCACCAGACAGTCTGCCACATTAAAGGTTGGAAAATAATAGCTTCCGAAACGAAACTCCAGAAAATCAATTACTTTACCGTCGTTGAATATTCTATCATAAAGGTTTCCAAAGGCTCCACCAAGAATTATTGACAAAGTTGCTTTCAGAAATTTATCCTTGCTCTTTATAAGTACGCCTATCATTACCAACGCAATAATAGCGGTCATTACAATAAATAATACGGTTTTTCCCTGCAGTATGCTAAAGGCTGCGCCTTCGTTTTCCAGATGACTCAAATAGAAAAAGTCTTTTATTACTGTTATAGGATTAGCAATAATGTTATCAACTACCCACATTTTTGACAACCGGTCTAAAGCAAACCCCACTATAGCTATTAATGCCCAGATCATTATTCCCCTCCATCCGCTGCCGACCCCTTATTATGGTAAATACCATCTTGAAATATCATTATACTTATTCCAAACATACGGGTTAACAGCCCCTCTAATATTTTTACTGTACATCATGCTTTCATTTAAGAAGTATAACCCAATATATGGCCTGTCATCAAGTACAGTCCTAAATAAATTTGTATATAATTCCGCCTGAAGTTCACTGCTCCTTGTAGCTAAAATCTTCTGAAGATATTCGTCAACAACCGGATTGCTGTACCCTGCTGTGTTGAGACCGGAATCTATCTCGGTTGATGAATATGCAAAGGACAAATCAGGTACTGAGGATATTCTGTACCCTGTAAGGGCCAGATCATACGCTCCGGTTATCATGGCTTTTTTATAGTCCTCCCATGAAAGCTTTGTAACCTCCACCGTTACTCCTTGCTTGCCGAGCTGGGTGGCTATCTCTGTTGCCGTGTTGAACCTAAGTGCATTTCCTTCGTTTACAATTAATTTTAAGGTAAGTGGCTTTTTGGTCGCTTTCTTAATGTACTTATTCTTTGAATCCTGTACATAGCCGCTTTCATGCATCAATGCTTTTGCATCGTCCAGGCTTCGGCTCTCACCTTCACCTATCAGCTGATATACCCAAGAATTTGGCTGAACAGGTATTTCTGCCGGTACTGCAATCCCCGGTGCCGCAGCCTCCACAAGCTGCTTTTTATCTAGAAAGAGGTTTATTGCATTCCTGAGACGTTTATCTGACAGCTGCCCCTTCTTTATATTCAAGGTTAAAAATTCAAAATTCCTTCCGGGGTATCTTTTCAGTATTATATCGGTTCTTCCGATATATCTTCTGTAATCCTCATAAAATGCGGGCAGCACATCTATATCTCTTGCTTGAAATGCAGCATTTGCATCCTGGGAATCATTAAGGATTTTTATTTCAATTGAGGATATATACGGAAGCTTCTTACCATTGGTACTTTGCCCATCGCTTTTATTACCTGCCTTGTCGGTTACCTTGATTCTATCAGTTGTTCCGTTAGCCCCTCCTGCATTCCACCAGCCATCATTAATAATAAGCTTAACTCCCGTCTCTTCATTGAAGGAATTAAAGCTATAGGGCCCTGTGCCGATTGGCGCAAGGTTAACCTTCGACTTTTTATCGGTCAGCTTCTCATTGACAAAATAATGGGCCGGAATAATAGGAAAGGTCAGTTCATGCTTAATAAAGGAATAGGGCTGCTTCAACTTTAGAATAACAGTATTATTCCCTTCGGCAGTTGCTGTTTCTATGTATTGGACATTTTTAGAATACACACTGTTATTCTTTTTATCCATTATTGTATTTATAGTAAAAACAACATCCTCTGCTTTAAAGGGCATTTTATCTTGCCACTTAATGTTTTCCCTTAATTTGATAGTCAGTGTTAATGAATCATAAGATAATGTAGAGCTTGCGGCAAGGAGAGGCACAGGCTGCTGCGCATAATCAAGCACATACAGTCCCTCAAATACTAGTCCAAGGAAATCCTGTACCTGAGCATTATTTGAGAGAATAGGATTCAGCGTATCCACGGGAGTTGTAAAAAGTCTTATAGAACCCCCTTTTACAGGACCTTTATCAATAACATCATATTTGTCTTCATAATATTCCTTTTCAGCCGGCTTTTTTCTTTCTAGATTAACGGTGCAGGCGCTGAGAAATATGGCTGCGACAAATATTAATGACAGTAGTTTAAATGCTTTTATCT
>JAEZIV010000423.1 GCA_023436515.1 Bacillota bacterium | reverse complement strand
CATAAATTTGAAATGGACAAGGCAGTGGAGGTTGTGGCTCAGTTGGACAGGCTTATTAAAAAATTGCTGGAGCTTATGAATTTTGACGAGGATGTTCTTTTCATAACCAGTGATCATGGAAATCTTGAGGATATTACTGTCCGGACACATACAATGAACAGGGTTCCGGTTATTATTAAAGGGAGAAAGGCCGAGAGCTTGGAGTTGAAGGTAGAGACTCTAACAGATATAATGCCTTTTGTACTTGAATTATTCAGAAGGGAACAAATAAAGTGATGGTGAGAAAATCGGAGCTTTTAGCGCCGGCAGGGAATTATGAAGCATTTCTAGCTGCTGTGGAAAATGGAGCTGATGCAGTATATTTAGGTGGGAAGCTGTTAAATGCAAGACAGTTTGCCGGAAACTTTGACAATGAGGAGCTTCAGAAAGCTATTGATTATGCTCATGCAAGGGGAGTTAAAGTGCTTCTGACACTAAATACCCTAGTGTTGGAGGAGGAGCTGGAGGAAGCATTGGATTATGCAGCCCGAGCTTATGAGATGGGCATTGATGCCTTTATAGTTCAAGACCTTGGACTAGCTACAAAACTAAAGCAACTGATTCCCCATATACCACTCCACGGGAGTACCCAGATGAGCATCTATAGTCTTGAGGGTGTGAGAGTACTTGAAAAAATGGGGTTTGAAAGGGTAGTGCTGGCGAGGGAGCTTTCTCTTGAAGAAATAAGGTATATTTGCAATAACACAGATATTGAAATAGAGGTTTTTGTTCATGGGGCATTATGTATCAGCTACTCGGGACAATGCCTGATGAGCAGTATGATTGGAGGCAGAAGCGGTAATAGGGGTAAATGCGCTCAACCCTGCAGGATGCACTATTCAATAAATAAGGATGCGTCCAAGGTTGAGCAGCTATCGGCAGAACAATCATCCATAGATGTATCCGCGGATAGAGGCTTCAAAAGCGGTTATTTACTAAGTCCAAAGGATATATGCCACATTGACCATGTTGGAGAGCTGCTGTCTGCCGGAGTGACCTCCTTTAAAATAGAGGGAAGAATGAAGAGTCCGGAATATGTGGCCACCGTTGTAGGTATTTACCGCAAATATATAGACCGGGTTGAGCAGCATATAGAGCTTTGTTCAAATGTTAAAGCTGAAAATAAACCTTCAACTTCTGTCAGCAATACATCAATAAATCCCCGGGTATCGGAGCAGGACAGACAGCAGCTGCTGCAAAGCTTTAACAGAGGGGGCTTTTCAAAGGGGTACCTTCTGGGCAAAACCGGACCTGAAATGATGGCCTATGAAAAGCCAAAAAACTGGGGAACTTATCTTGGCGTCGCCCTTGCCCAAAACAGCAGCACCAACTCCGTTAAAATAAAGCTCGAAAACACTTTGAGCAATGGAGATGGCATAGAAATATGGTCAGGCAAGCTCCAGGAGGAAAGCCCCGGAGGAATTATTACAAAGATAGTTTTGGACGGTGGAGGCCTGGTCAAGGGCGCAAGGTCAGGAGATACAGTCTGGGTGTCGGTGATCAAGGGAAGGATTGAGAAAGGCAGCAAGGTATATAAAACCTCCGACAAAGAAATGCTGGAACAGGCAGCTGCCTCATATCAAAGACCCACAAGAAGATTGAAAATAAAGGCTGACTTTATGCTTAAGGCTGGAAGGCTGCCTGTATTAACGCTGGTGGACCCTGCTGGAAATAAAGTGACCGCAGAAGGGGAGGTCCTTCCCCAGAAGGCTGTTAATAAGCCCCTCACTGAGGAGAGAGTATCCGAGCAGTTAAATAAGATGGGTTCAACACCCTTTGAGTTGGCTGAGCTGAATATAGTAATGGATGATGATATTGTTATTCCCATAAGTGAGTTAAACAACCTGAGAAGAAAAGCGGCTGAGCTTTTAGAAAGCAAAAGGATCATGGAGGGCAGAAGGAGTAACAAAGAGGTGCAGCATAAAGGTGAGGTAGCCATATCGGCTTCCCTGCTAAGCCGCACAAAAAGTAAAGTAAAGCTTTCAGCAATGCTGTACCATATCAATGAGGATTTGGAGCTTGGAAGTATAAATGCCGATAGAATATATCTGCCCTTCAACCTTATTCAGGAGGAAAGTCTTACAAGGCAGTTAACCGAGGTGCGCAAAGCCGGTAAAGAGGTGTATGGTTATATTCCGGCTGTGATAAAGGGGAGGCAGAGCCAAATTCTTGACAGGTCTGCACATGCAATAAATCAGGTGGTTGATGGTTTTTTGGTAGGAAATCTGGGAGTGGGAGAAAGCCTCAGGGCCTTGTTGGGACAAGACATTGCTTTGATGGGGGACTATACTCTTAACCTTATCAACAGTGCCTCAATACAGGCGGTCAGTGATTTAGGCTATGAGGGAGCGGCATTATCCTATGAATTGAACATGAGGCAGCTGGAGGAAATAAATAAGAATACTCAGCTTGCAACCGAGCTTGGTATTTATGGAAGGATACCTGTTATGACCAGCGAGTATTGCCCTATCGGAGGCAGTATATCAGGTGCCGCTCCACATAAATGTAAAACAGTATGCAAGAATGGTATATACCATTTACGGGATAGGAAGAATGCAGCCTTTCTGGTGAAGACAGACTGTATTGACTGCAGAAGCACAATTTTTAACTCAGATGTGCTCTTTGTTCCTGACCTGATAGAAAATCTGACAAGGTCGGGCATCAGCTATATGAGAATGAACTTTGTCGATGAAAGCAGCAGTGAGATATATGAGATAACCAAGCTGCACAGAGAACTTGCAGAGGGCAGAAGGAAAACTGCCGAGAGTGAAAGAATATTAGATAAAATAAAAAGCAGGGGCATAACAAAAGGCCATATGCATAGAGGCGTGTAAGGATGTATGAGAATAAAGGGATGCAAAGTCCCCTGGGCTCATACAGAAAGAGAGGATAACGTGGTTGAAATATTTGTTGAGATATGCCGGGAGGGGGCTGTTCTTCCGAGATATGCCAACCCTGGGGATGCAGGGATGGACGTATTTGCAGCCCAGGAGGTAATAATTGCTCCTGGGGAAACGGTTGTTGTTCCAACAGGGCTGAAGCTTGCAATACCGGAGGGATACGAAATTCAAGTAAGACCGAGAAGCGGTCTTTCCCTTAAGACTCCCATCAGAATACCAAATTCACCGGGTACAATTGACAGCGGCTACAGGGATGAATTAGGAATAATTGTTAATAATAATTCCAATATCTGTTCCTGGGATAAGGAGCAGGAGCCCTATACCCTTGATGAAAAGGGAAGCAAAAACGGAGCATATATAATCAGAAAAGGCGATAGAATAGCACAGATAGTATTACAGGTTGTACCTAAAATGCTGCTCACAAAGGTTGCGTCTGTCAAGGAAATTGGCAGCAATAGGGGCGGCGGCTTTGGTTCCACAGGTGTGTCCGATAAATAGGAGGCGATTTTATTAATATTAATGGAAATACCCAATCAGTAAAAGATAGACTTCTTAATGAGCTGGAGGAGCTCTTTGATAAAAGGTACGGATCAAGAGAGCTGGTTCCGGTTGAACTCGCAGAGACAATAACTCGAATATCCCATGAAATCAACAGGGAAATCTCCGTGCTTATAAACAGGAGAGGGATAGTGGTTGATGTAAGTATAGGTGACAGTGGAACTGTATCACTTCCCCAGCTTGACAGCAGGAGAGGGAAGACCAGACTGTCCGCCATTCGCTGTATCCATACACATCCGGGTGGAAATGCCATGCTGTCCCAGGTGGATATCGGAACCCTTCAAAAGCTCAGGCTGGATGCCATGGTGTCAATAGGCGTCAACGACGGACAGCTCGGAGAGCTATACGCAGGCTGCCTCAATACCCAGCAGGAAGCTGATGTGTATGGACCCTTTACCTTGGGCGAGTCGAGGATCAATTACATTTACAAGCTCATTGAAGAGCTGGATGCCTCGGCGAGGGAGGATATATATGAAAATGAGGAGGAGAGCGAAAAAGCTGTCTTAGTTGGCTTGGAAACCAGTCAAAGCAGATTGGAAAGTCTCTCACTGAAGGATGCTCAGGACTCCCTTGACGAGTTGGAGGAGCTGGCTAGGACTGCCGGAGCCAAGGTAATGGACAAAATTCTTCAGAGAAAGCAGGCCCAAGACTCCTCATATTACGTTGGGAAGGGTAAAATCCAAGAGCTGTCACTTCTGTGCCAGGCAAAGGATATACGATTACTTATATTTGATGACGAGCTCTCCGGAGCGCAGATCAGAAACATAGAAGAAGAAACAGGAGTGCGTGTTATTGACCGAACCACACTGATATTGGACATATTTGCACAGAGGGCCATATCAAAGGAAGGAAAGCTTCAGGTGGAATTGGCACAGCTCAAATACAAGCTGCCGAGGCTTATCGGGCTTGGAACCCAGCTGTCACGACTTGGAGGAGGTATAGGCACTCGAGGGCCGGGTGAAAAGAAGCTGGAGGTGGACAAAAGACACATCCGCAGAAGAATTACCTATCTGGAGAGAGAACTAGACCAACTGGAAAAGAGAAGGGATTTTCTTCGCAATGCCAGAGCTAAAAACAATGTCCCAATAATAGCCATTGTCGGATATACCAACGCAGGCAAATCAACTCTTATGAATAGGATGTGCGGTGCAAATGTATTTGTTGAAGACAAGCTGTTTGCCACATTGGACCCATCTGCAAGAAAGCTTATACTGGCCGACGGAAGAGAAGCGGTATTAGTTGATACGGTAGGCTTCATAAGAAAGCTGCCCCATGACCTTATCGAAGCCTTCAAGTCTACCCTTGAGGAGGCGGTCCATGCAGACATGCTGCTGCATGTGGTTGATGCCTCAAATGAGAATGCTGCTGTACAGATAAATGTGGTAGAGGTACTGTTGGAGGAGCTTGGAGCAGCAACAAAAAATACAATACTTGTCCTAAACAAGCAGGATAAACTGACCACTGGAAACAGGATAAATACCATGGGTTACTCTGCTGTATGCGAAGTATCTGCAGAAACAGGCTTTGGTATTGAGGGACTGCTGGAGAAAATCACAGAGGGCTTCAGAGAACAGCTCAGAGAAGTATCTTTACTGATACCATATAATGAGGGCTGGGTATTGCCATTTATCTATAAATACGGACAGCTGATAAATCAGGAGTATCTGGAGCAGGGCATTCGAGTGCAAGCTTTAGTTAAAATAAACAAAATAAGCAAACTTGAAGAATTTGTCCTTGTATAAAATGACCAATTGCGTTATTATATAAGTAATAGAATGTATTTAATTCTACGCATTGGAAATAATAAGGAATAGTTAAATGATTAATACATATTATATGTTATGTTATTATTATTTAATTATTCAAAAATAACTCAAAAAAACATATCAGGAAAGGGGTTTTGATTATGCTTGTTAGAAACTGCGCAGGTGGTGTTGTTTTTTTTGGAGATAAGGTATTTCTTCTTAAGAATGAGAAGGAAGAGTGGGTGCTACCGAAGGGTGTAATTAAGAATGGAGATTATCCCGATGAGGTAGCGTTGAACAGGGTAAAAGAGGAAACAGGCATTGATGCCCAAATAATTTCTACTGCAGGCAATACCCATTACGAATTTTTCTCGGTAACACGTCAAAGACCAGTCTGTAATAAGATCACATGGTACATCATGAAATCCCAGAATGATAAGTTTAATATTAATAAAGAGCAGAACTTTTATGATGGAGGCTATTTTACCATAGATGAAGCCTTACAAAAAATAACCTATAGTCAGGATAAATCACTGATTAATTTGTCATTCTCGAAGTATCGGGAATTAGTTTAGGAAAATCCTACTTTTGATTATGTTAACAAAATAAGTATTAATTAGCAGCACTCCCACAGAAGGTAACGTTGGTGAGTGCTGTTTTTGGCTAGCTCACTTATATATCCGTCGCTGAAATTCAGTTTCAAAATGAAACGTGGTATAATTGATTTGTAACAGAAGTGATAAGAAATAATTACTTAACAGGGAATCAAGATGATAAAAGAATACAAAACAGTTCTTAACGCTGCTAATACGGAGTTTGAGGAAAAGAAATCACGCTTTATAACCTATGTTATGCCTGTCAGCTCGGAGGAGCAGGCAGTAGAGTTTATAAATGAGATAAAAACCAAGCACTGGAATGCAACCCATAATGTATATGCATACTCCATTGCCAAGGACACACTTATACAAAGGTACAGCGACGACGGGGAACCTTCAGGTACAGCGGGTTTGCCTGTTTTGGAGGTAATAAAGCGAACAGGGGTGCAAAATGTCGCTGTGGTAGTAACAAGATATTTTGGAGGAACCCTTCTCGGAGCATCAGGATTGATACGGGCATACAGCCACGGTGCAGCAATGGGTCTTGAGGCTGCAGAGATAGTAACCAGAAGGCTATGTGTCAATATACACATAATGCTTGAGTATACTTTGTTTGGCAGGCTGCAGAATATGCTCCTCACCAACAATGATATAATAAAAAGTATTGATTACGGGCAGGATGTGGAGCTGATTGTTCTGGCCGAGGCTGGAGGAGAGGAAGCTTTGATAAAGGCAGTGGTAGAGAATACCAACAACAGAGCCATTATTGAATGCGGACAGAAGGAATATATTACACTGAGCAGTGAAGGCAGACTGTTGCAGGAGTAACTACTTGGTCGGAGTCAGGTTGATTATTTAGAAAATAACTATTATAATGTTTAAGGAATCAGGATAAATTTAAAATTTTATATAAGTTTATTTATATTGCAGCAAAGGAATTAGGGAGGTAACTTATGTCAGGGCATTCAAAATGGGCCAATATAAAGCGTCAGAAGGGTTTGGCTGATGCTAAAAAGGGAAAGGTATTTACCAAGCTGGGCAGAGAAATTCAAATAGCAGTTAAGGTTGGCGGAAGTGCAGATCCAAATGCAAACGCTAAATTAAAGGATGTTATTGCAAAGTGTAAAACAGCCAACATGCCAAATGATAATATTCAAAGAAGTATTAAAAAGGCAGCCGGAGAAGGTGACAATTCCAACTATGAGGAAATAACCTATGAGGGCTACGGACCCGGCGGAGTTGCCGTCATAGTAGAATGTACAACAGACAACAGAAACAGAACCGCAGGAGATTTAAGACATTACTTTGATAAATTCGGGGGGAACCTGGGGCAGAGCGGCTGTGTATCCTTCATGTTCAACAAAAAAGGTGTTATTGTAATAGAAAATGACGGAAAAATAAGCGAGGATGACCTGATGATGGAAGCCCTTGAGGCAGGCGCAGAGGACTTTAAGGCCGATGGCGATGTTTTCGAGGTATTAACCGATCCGGCTGACTTCTCGGCAGTACGTGAAGCACTTGAAGCAAAGGGCTACGAATTCCTTGAAGCTGAGGTGTCGATGCTGCCTGCTACTACAACCAAGCTCACAGACCCTGAGCACATAAAATTTATGGATAAACTGATAGATAACCTCGAGGACCTTGACGATGTATCCAATGTATATCACAGCTGGGAACAGGAAGAGGAAGAGGAAGAATAAAAAAGTCGGCGAAAGCCGACTTTTTTGCATAAGCCATATGGTGCTATTCTTTTTCGATTATTTCCAACCTGCCCTCATCCACAAATCTCTGAATATTTGCAACCTTTATATCCAGCTCAGTAGCTATTTTCCCAACGGATGACCTGGGATACATCTTTAAATAGCTCTTAATTCTATTGAACTCAAGCTCGTTTTTCTGAGTACAGCTGAGGCAGAGACCATCACTGGTAATATACTGAAAAGTACTCAAACATTCCTTGCATTGCTTTGCTTCAACCATATAAACAAGACTCCGAAAATTATTTAGTACTGCTTTTATGTACAGTGCTATTAATCTGAACAAATCTGATTGTTTTTAGCCTTAACACCTGGAATTTTATTCAAGCTTTCTTCCAACTCAAGAATTTCCTTGTCAGAACCAATCAATTGCAGTATAATCAAGCCCTCGTTTGAGCAGAAGTCTTCACCTGCTTCATGAAGCCCCAGCCTCGTCTTTATCATACAACCGGATCTTGTAAGAACATTCTGCAGCTCAGGAACACTACCGATTCTGTTTTTAGTCAAAACAGTCATTACATTGTAACAAGCCATAATAAAATCCTCCTATAAATTTAATTCTATTTTTTTTCCTCATTTTGATTTGGGGGCAGAGCCTCCGGATTTTTAACCTCAAGAACGTCCAAAATGAAAATAAATATTGGTATACCTATTATCAGTCCCCAGATGCCAAGGGTATGCTCTGAGACTATAAGAACTACAAAGGTATAAAATACCGGAAGCTTTGTCTTCTGAGACATGAGCTTTGGATTCAATATATAGGCTTCAAGGGCATGTATTATAGCAATGAGCACAAGTACATAAATTATCATCTTAAAGCCGCCGAGAGTAAAGGCAATAATTGAGAGTGGTATGAGAGAAATCACAACACCGGCTACCGGAACCAAGCCCAGGACAAATATCATGGCTCCAAGTCCTAAAACATTTGGAAATTTCATGAAATAGAGCATTATCATTGAAATTATTGCATTTACGAAGGATATTGTTATCTGAGTTTGGATTACCTTACCAAAGGATTGGAGAAACTTTCTTCCAAAGAAGGCCATTTCCTCATAGACAACCCTGAGCTTGCTGTTTTGAAAATATGAAGTAAATTTTACTATTCTGCTTTTCTCTAGTATAAAAAACAAGCTTAGAATTATGGCTATAAAAATATCAATACCCCATTTACCGATGTTTGTAATGGATTTGATGAGCCCCTCATAATTATTTGTAATATAAGTAGAGATATTGAAATCTCTTGCAAGGGAAACAATGTAATTTAGTGTTTCATTTTCATAGGTGCCATTAAAGAATACTACAGCCTCTTGAATTATGGAGTTTACCTCGGATATTATTTTCGGGATATACAGATATAGAACATATACTGCAAGTGTAACTATGGATAGATAAACAACTATGATAATTCCCTTCAGAACTCTTGAATTAAGGTTCTTTGCCCGTTTAAAGACAAAGCTCTGGGCAGTATAACCAAGGTAGGCAAAGATAAAGGTTAGCAGGAAAATGTTGGCCATACCCCTTAAAAGGTATATAGCAACTCCAAAAGCAAGAAGTATTAATATACGCCTTGGCATTTGCTTTGTGAAGATAGATTTCAAATCTGTCATATAAAAACCGTTTCCTTTTAATTTTTCGCAGATACATCAGAATGTAATGTACCCCATGCTAATTTCAATTATATATAAATATTGAACACTTATAAAGCATAAATTATAAAAAGTCAGTAAAAGTGATTGTTATAATGTAAAAGAATTAAATAAAAGGACACCGTCCAAAACGGTATCCTTTTATTGTTTCGTCCCGAAGGACTATTCACCTGCTAAATATTACTTACCCTGTGAATCTCTAAATGTTTGGAATACTTTCTTGGTGATGTTTCCACCAACTTTACCAGCTTCTCTAGAAGTTAAATCACCGTTGTAACCTTCTTTAAGGTTTACGCCAACCTGGGAAGCTATTTCATACTTCATGTTTTCAAATCCAGTGTTTCTATTATTACTTCTACTTGCCATAATCGCATTCCTCCTTTTAGTATCACCATATATATTTCACTGTAAGCCAGTGATTTTGCTGGTGTAATAATATATTCTGCATAATACTTAAAAATATTACCGGAAATTTTTACTTTTAATAGCTCTTTTTGCTTTGGTAGTATTAAAGTGGCGTTGATTACCCGCCACTTTAGTCCTGCTAATGAGTATCCCGTACCGTTTCTGATTGCCTGAATAGAAGACTAATGCTGTACAAGCCGGCAATACCCACTATAGTAAATATCGTCCTTGTTAAAAGTGAAGCTGTACCAAAGATAGCGGCAACAAGGTCATATCTGAATAAGCCGACAGATAGCCAGTTTAAAGCTCCAATAATCACCAGTACTAAAGCAACTCTGTCCAATGGTGTTCTCATAGTTATAACTTCCTTTCCTGATTGTTTAGCATAATTCTTCTCGTAAACTATGCTTGTATATAGTATAAATAGAACGGATTTTTTTATTCATAATGATTTTACTATCCTAAAATAAAATAACCGCATTTCCTTTTTAGGGGAAATGCGGTGTATTTAAATAACTGACTGTTTTCACAGGCAGTTAGTGCTGGTGCTTTGAGGAGAGCAATTTATTTGAGGCCATAAAAAGGATATAATAAGGAATATGTTAAAATTAATTTAATTTTTTTATTTAAAGGAGTTTCATACTCCCAAAGGGATATACATCCGAGAATTATATAACATAAAGTTTTTTTGGATGTATATCCCCAAAGGAATGTATATCCTAGATATACATTCCTTAGTATAATATGATAATAAAAAAATATGTGTGATAGTAAAAATTGTTATCTACTCAATATAATTTATGCAAAGCAGGAGGAAATAGTTTGGCTTATATTAAAATACCCAACCTGCCCACCGAGGCCGTTACCTCAGTTCTGATAGATGGCAGGGCACCGCAAGGTATAAAGGATAGTCTTGAAAGGCTTGATATAGAAGTAGTCACCACTTTAGCCCATCCCGATGTTTATCCTGCAGTTGCATTTCACCCTGATATTATGCTTCACCATATAGGCAGTAATATTTTCGTGTATGCTCCGAACACTCCCCTGGCTTTACTTGAGGCACTTAGAACAAAGGGGTTTGAACTCCTTGAAGGTAAGACTTTCCTGGGTAATAAATATCCCGGGACTATTGCATATAATGTAGCAAGGGTGGGGAAATATGCCTTTCACAACACCAGGTATACCGACCCCTTGTTGAAGGAGCTACTTGAGGCTGAGGGGGTTGAACTGATCCATACAAATCAGGGCTATACTAAATGCCTGACCTGTGTAGTCGATGAAAATAGCATTATTACCTCAGACAAGGATATATTGGCAAGTGCTCTTAAGCACGGGCTGGACGTGCTTCTGATAGAGCCCGACGAAGCAATTCGTCTAGAACCCTTTAATATGGGCTTTATCGGCGGAGCTACAGGCTTGATTAATAAAAATAAACTTGCTGTAGCCGGAAATCTATCATTTCACAAAAATTACATAAAAATAATGGACTTTTTAAGTTTAAAATATTCAGACGTGGTTATGCTTAATGATGATAAGCTTATTGACATAGGAACAATAATTCCTCTTGAGCAGACCCGGCAGATAAAGCTTTGAGTTCTGAAACGCTGAAAATTAGCCGCTTGCTCTGGCATAAATTAATCTTTAAGGTGTAGTACCTATGAAAAATGCAATGCATATAATGTAGCATAACTTAAAGGGGCCGAAGAAGTCAATTACTGCACAACTCTTACTTGACCCATGGATTAAATGTAATTGGCTTAACATATACTACACACGAAGGGAAGTGAAGTTGATGCAGTATCCATATCTCTCAATAGGGATAACAGATAGCGCAGAAAACATAATACAACATATAGATAAAGAGCTACAGCAACTCAAGGAAAAGGATATTAAATATTCAATAAAAGAGGTTGATTTTGAAGGTTCAGCTTCTGTAGTGTGTAATCTGGATGGAGAAACTATGTACTCAAAAAAGTCCAATGAATATGAGCTGCTGAGATATCATGTTTCCAATGCACTTGCTGATTATGTTATACAGCAATATGAGGAAAAGCTTTTGAGCAGAATAATTAACAGTAACTACGGGTACTTTAATTCTTCCGAGAAAAAGGAAATTTTAAGGATCGCGCTTAAGATAATCAGAAACGACGATAAGGTGTTTTTCAATACTTTGTTTCAGATCAGGCGAAGGAATCTTATAATAAAGAAGCTTATGGAGTATTTTGAAACCTCAAGCAGCATTATCCTTGACGGATTTGTAAACTTCAGGTTGAAGGACTATATTAAGGAGCTTGAAGACATTATTGACAATGCTGTTGATGATTTTCTTGTAGAAAGGGAATATAAGGAATTTATCAGGCTTTTGAGATATTTCGTTGAAATACAGGAGTCGAAACTAAATTTTATCCATGTAATTATGCAATTCGATGAAAACTATATATTGCTTGATGAAAAGAAACACGAAATTACAAATGATTGTATACAGGAGTTCATTTCAGAACTTCCCGAAACCGAGATTAGCCAAGATGACCTTCTTGTCAGCACCCTGATAACACTGGCCCCCAAAAGTATAATTATTCATAATTGGGACAGATTCAAAAACCAAAAGCTGCTGGACACCATAAAAAATGTCTTTACAGGCAAAGTCATACTATGCAGCGGTTGCAGCATTTGCGAATATAGTTTTGCAAAATCCGACAGAAAAGAATAGGATTCTACAGTCTTATAAAAATAGTAATATTTAACTATAAGATTTTTTACAATATATATTGACAAACAGTTGGTATATAAATACAATATATCGTGTAATCACTATATAAGGTATAAATGCTTTGGTAATACACTTTATATTGGTAATACAGTATGAAGTAATTTATATCCTACAAAAGATAAAGCTATTAATTAACTTAAGAAGAATTTTAAATCAACAAAAGATTAAATGTCCGGGAAAAAGAAAAGAGAGTCAAATGGCTCTCTTTTTCCCTATCTGCGCCGAGGTTAGGCGCAATTTTGATATTATCCGGGCATAATTTAAGGCTTTAGTGATGATTTGTTTTTAAATAGAGTTTATACTAATAGTAAATGTGTATAATTCTTAATATAAGGCTTATGGAAAATGGGAGGATTACCTTTGAAGGTTATTGGATTCATTGGACCAAGCGGTACAGGTAAAAGCCACAGAGCATCGTGGGTAGCCAGAGAACGTGGGACAGACTATATAATTGATGATGGACTTTTGATTAAGGGAAATACCATAATAGCAGGGGTCTCAGCCAAAAGAGAGAGCACAAAAATAGCCTCTGTCAAAAGAGCATTATTTACTGACCAAAAGCATGCTGATGATGTTATAAATGCTTTGAAAAAATATGATACCCAGATTTTACTTATAATTGGAACCTCCGACGGAATGGTGGAAAAAATTGCCGAACGCTTACAAATCGGCCCAGTTGATGAAAGAGTATACATTACCGATGTGGCGAGTGAGTATGAGATAAAGCAGGCCTTATCCACCAGAAGAGAGCAGGGTAAGCATGTAATACCTGTTCCTACCTTTGAGATAAAGAAGGATTTTTCCGGTTACTTTCTCGACCCCCTTCAAATATTCAGGAGAAAGGGGAAGGGCAGCTATCAGCTGGTAGGAGAAAAATCCGTTGTAAGACCAACCTTTAGCTACATGGGTAATTACACCATATCAGACTATACCATTTATCAGATTGTAGAATATGTTACCTCAAATATTGAGGGTGTCTCCAAGATATCCAGATTCAGGGCTGAAAACCGGCCTGACGGTATATATATTGAAATGGACCTGGTGCTTATTTATGGATACGTGATCAAGCAGCTGCTGCGAGAGGTGCAGGAGCAGGTAAGTGAGCAGATTAAGCACCTTACGGCCTTGAACATAAAAAGAATGAATGTAGTGGCAAAGAGCCTCGTGATGGATAGCAAGAAGGGGTAAGTAGGATTTATGATTGAATGATAAATATTCTTGTGAAGAGCAGAGAGGAACGGAGTAGCAGTATGAAAAAAGCTTATCGTTTTATAGCATTATTTGTCATAGTAATATTTTTTATTACACCTACAATGACAGATAATCATGTGGCTTCTGCCAAAACTGCGCAGCCTACATATAAAGACAGCGAGCTTGCTAGGGCTGTATCACTTGGCATAGGCTCTTATCAGAAAAATACGACCATCACCTATAAGACATTCTTCAATATGCTTGATAAGGTTGTGAGTCTTGCTAATCCTAAGGAGGTAAGCAGTTGGAAAAAGAAGTTCCCCAACGCACGAAAATCTACAAAAGCCATGATGCGGGACGAAGGGATGCTTGGAATATTCCTTGCCTCAAGATCTATGGGCGATGCTTATTCAACCTTAAATTCACCCTTAGGGGATGAATTAAATAAGAAAATCGGTGAAAAGATTTGGAATGAAATGTCATGGAACTATTCCCTGCTTCCCGGGTGGGATAAGCCTGTAAATATTGGCCTAGATAAATGGGACAATTATATGGTAGGTGCATATTTCTATAATATGAACAGAGCCTCGAAGACTAGTGACAGTATTATATTCGACTATGATTCGAAAAGTAACTCCATGAGGCTAAACAAAACCTTTACTTATGAAGAAGCACTTCGCGCTGCGGTAAGATTGTATGACTCCGGTCTGACTGAGACGGAGCGTGTTAAAAATGCTGAAGATACAAAGCTCTTGAAGGCAGTGGATACCAGGAGGGAAGCGATAAGAAACAGTAAGACGGATATTGCCGTGAAAGGTACGACCTATTACATTTCCAATTTTGGTGATGATAATAACGACGGCTTGTCTCCAGATACAGCATGGGCAACCATAGAAAGAGCCAACAAAGTCGATACACAGCCGGGAGATGCAATCCTTCTTGAGCGTGGAAGCCTATTCAGAGGGGTATTTAGTTATAGAAATGATGTTATATATTCCGCTTACGGAAGCGGAGAAAAGCCAAAAATCTTGGGTTCTCCTGAAAATGGTGCAGATCCTGCTAAGTGGTCTCTGATGCCCGGAACAAAAAATATCTGGATTTTCTATAAAGAGATTGTGGAGACCGGAGCAATCGTATTCAATGATGGTGCGAGCTGGGCTAATAGAGATGTTGCCTTTTGGAATGGAACTGAATATGTTGATGAGGTTGATAGGAAAACTCCGATTGATGTTAGGAAGCTTAAAAATCTGACCTTCTTTCATGATGTAGAATATACGGGCATTTCATCGGAAGAGGTTGAGACAGAAATCAGTATACCCGGAAAGATATATCT